>JAHCMK010000008.1 GCA_019192445.1 Oceanococcus sp. HetDA_MAG_MS8 | reverse complement strand
GCTAGTGTCCCTTAACAGAAGTTCGTCGCACATATGCGGGTCAGCACGGGGTGTGCCGCTAGGCGCGCTCGCGCAGGAATGGTTGTTCCATTTCAAGCGAGCGCAACACCGCGGAACGCCCCGTGCTGGCTCGCCCGAAGGGAGCCCCTCAAATCGCCTGCTACGGCGTTGCGCTCCTTGGCAAGGGAATAACCATTCCCGGCGGAGCGCGCCTTGTATCAGACGATTTGAGGGGCTCATATATGCAACGAACTTCTGTTAAGGGACACTAGGGGCGCGCAATGGGCATCCAGCCTTGCGGGCTTAGTTTTGCTTGCGCTGTTCCAGTAAGGCTGCAGCCACCGGCTCTAATTTGGTGAGGCCCGATTGGCGTCCAATGGCCAATGCCTCATCCATGCTGGCACCTTTGGCCTGAGCAGCTAATGCCATCATTGCGCCGACGCGGTTGGAGCTGGCGCAGTGCAACAGCGTGACTCCGGGGGCTTCGTCCAGCAACTCTAAGAGTCGGTTCACATTATCTTCGGACAGATCGCTGGGGCCGGCGACGGGGATATTGTGGTAGGTCATGCCCATTTGCTCAGCCGCTGCTTGTTCATCCCAGGTCATTTCTGCAGCCGGGCAGAGGTTAATGACTTGTACGACATCTTCCCGCGCGGCTTGGCTGAGGGCCTCCGCGGTGAGACTGCCAGCACAAATCAGCTTGTCGGTGGGACGGAATTCATAGGGGATACCCAGACTCATAACGGTTTCCTTGGACTGTGTTCGCAATAGTTATCGTCTGCGCAGAGCGCAACCGATCTCGTTGCGGAGTGTAGGGAGATTGGCGCGTCCTCGCGACTGGTTGAGGGGCGCTAGCGCGGGGTGCACTGTGTTCCTGGCGACTGTTTTTGTGGTCACGCCGGTATAATTGCGCCCATGGCTAAATCCCAGCTTTATCGCATTGTTTTTGCCTGCGAAGGTGAGATCTACCAACTCTGCGCGCGCAGCATTGGCCCCAGCGGACTCTGGGGTTTTGTCGAGGTGGCCGAGCCGGTATTCGGAACCCAGTCCACCGTGGTTGTAGACCCCTCCGAAGAGAAGCTGAAAAGCCGTTTTGCGGGTGTGGACCGCTTTCACGTTCCACTGCACGCGGTGCATCGCATCGATGAAGTGTCCGAATCTGGCCCGGCGGTCATACGTCAGCCCGATGGCTCCAATGTCACACCGTTTCCGGTGTATACCCAGCCCCCAGGCAAAAGCTAGTGACACTAGGTCGTTCGCGTGCTCTAGCGCATTCTTCTGCTTCACAGTCGCCGTTATGGTCGGCTTTTGGCGCTCGTTTGTTGATGCGGCCAAGCGCGGGGTAAAGCCGGAGGTGGAGGTCCGCATCTTAGGGAGTGGTAGTCGTGGGAATGCCATGCTGGTGGGCGGTGAGCAAGGACAGGTGCTCATCGACTGTGGCTTCTCCAAGCGCAACCTGAAGCAACGGCTGGAGCAGGCCGGCGAGTCGCTAGGCAATATTCGTGCGGTGTTGGTCACCCATGAGCACGGGGATCATGCTCAAGGCGCTTTGGCCGTTGCCCGTGCCTGTCAGGTGCCTTTGTATGCGACTCGAGGCACTGCGGAGCGAGCCGGATGGCTGGGGGCGGCGCCTTTGCGGGTTTTATCCTCTGGGGCCAAACTCAAGCTGGCCGGCATGGACATTCAATCCTACGTGGTTCCGCATGATGCTGCGGAGCCAGTACAGTTTGTCTGCACTCAGGGTCAACGCCGAGTGGGGGTGCTCTCCGATGCAGGCCATGTCACGGCGCATATGTGTGCCACGCTCCATTCTTGCGATGCTCTGTTTATTGAGGCCAACCATTGTTTGGATATGTTGGCGCAGGGTCCGTATCCTCCTTCGCTCAAGGCCCGCGTCGGTGGGCGCTTTGGTCACCTCAACAACACTCAGACCGCGCAGCTTCTCGAGCGTGTGGATTTGGCGCGGGTGCACAGCATTGTGCTGACCCATATTTCTGAACAAAACAATTGTCCGGACAGGGCGCAAGCCGTTGTTCGCCAACCCTTAAGCCAATGGAATGGTCAGTTGCTCACCGCGAGCCAAGACCAACCTCTGGCAGCTATACGCGTGTAATTTTTATGTCCCTGCATATCTTTGTTGGTGGTGCTGCCTACGCCGCACACCCTCTTCATCAGCTCCGCGAGCGTCTTTCTCAAGCTGGCGAGGGGGTGGTGCTCGAACACGCTGCTAATGTGTATTTAGTCCGCGCTCACACCGCGCTTACAAGTGCTGAGCTGGCGGATTTGGAGCAGCTGCTTGAGGCGCGCCCAGTCGACACCCTCACTGAGTGGCCCTGTGTGGTGCTGCCCCGCATCGGTACGGTCTCGCCGTGGTCTAGTCAGGCCACAGACATCACCCAGTTATGTGGGCTGCGAAGCGTATTGCGTGTGGAGCGTGGCCGAGGACTACAACTGAGCGGCGATTGGCAGCAAGCAGCAGCCTCGCGCAAATTGCTGCACGACGCGCTTACCGAAACCATGCTGACTGCGGATACTCAGTGGGAGTCCGTGCTCACGCCGCCGCCTGCGCGGCCTTTGGTGAGTTTTGCGGGGGCAGAGCTACGGCAGAATCTGCTCGACGCGCAGCAGAAGCTGGGCCTTTCGCTATCCACACCTGAAGTGGATTGGCTAGAACAGCAATTTGCTGAACAAGGCCATGTGCCCACCGATGCAGAATTGATGATGTTTGCGCAGGTGAACTCCGAGCACTGCCGGCACAAGATATTCAATGCCAGCTGGACTCGCGATGGGCAGGCATTCGATGCCTCCTTATTCGACATGATTCGGGAGACATACAAGGCCACACCTGGCGGGATCTTATCGGCCTATTCGGATAATGCGGCCGTCCTGGAAGGGGCGGGTGAGGTGACTCGTTTCGGCCCTGCGGCCAATGGGCAATATCAGCCCTATACCGATACCGCTGCAATCGCGATCAAGGTTGAAACACATAACCATCCTACGGCTATTGCTCCTGACCCCGGGGCCGCGACAGGAGCCGGGGGTGAAATTCGTGATGAGGCTGCCACCGGACGTGGGGGCAAACCTAAAGCGGGTCTGTGCGGATTTTCTGTGGGCGACCTGTGCCTGCCTGAAGCAGCCCAACCTTGGGAAAACAATGCGGAAACACCGCCACGTATGGCGTCGCCGTTGGACATCATGCTGGACGGGCCTTTGGGGGCAGCGCGTTATAACAACGAGTTTGGCCGGCCTAACCTCACGGGTTACTTCCGGACGCTGGACCGCGAAGTAGATGGCCGGCGCTGGGGTTATGCCAAGCCCATTATGATTGCCGGCGGTTTGGGTAATTTGCGTCCGGAGCACGCGCAAAAACAATGCCTTCGGCCTGGGGACTTGGTGATTGTGCTGGGTGGTCCAGGGTTGCTGATTGGTTTGGGTGGCGGAGCTGCCTCATCGGTCCATGCTGGCGCCTCCAGTGAGAGTTTGGATTTCGCCTCTGTGCAGCGTGCTAACCCTGAGCTGGAAAGACGTTGCCAGGAAGTGATCGACGCCTGCTGGCGCGCCGCCGACGCCAACCCGATTCGCAGCATTCATGACGTTGGCGCTGGCGGTCTTAGCAATGCCATTCCCGAGTTGCTGGATGATTCCGAGTTGGGTGGCGATATAGACCTGGATGCGATTCCCGTCGCTGATCCTTCGCTCTCGCCCATGGAAATCTGGTGCAACGAGTCTCAGGAACGCTATGTTCTGGGGATTGCGCCGGAAGCGCGAGAGCGCTTCGCTGCGCTGTGCGCCCGTGAACGCTGCCCCTTTGCCGTGGTAGGGGTGGCCACCGAAAACAGGCATCTGAGGGTCGCCGGTCAGGCCGGTGTGGCCGTGGACCTGCCCATGGGCACTCTCCTGGGTAAGTTGCCACGCATGCAGCGCAGCGCTCAGTCAGGCATGTTGCCCAGCACGCAGACACCTCGTCCTGAGTTCGATCTCAAGCAGAGCATCGAACGCGTGCTCCGTTTGCCGGCTGTGGCCTCGAAGAAGTTCCTGATTACGATTGGTGACCGCAGCGTCGGTGGCATGACCCTACGGGATCAGATGGTCGGCCCTTGGCAAGTTCCGGTGGCCGACTATGCCTTAACAGCGGCCGGCTACGCGGGCACAGCGGCCGAAGCCATGGCCATGGGCGAGCGCAGCCCTGTTGCCATGCGTCACCCCGCGGCTAGTGCCCGTTTGGCGGTGGTCGAAAGCGTCACCAATATCCTTGGCAGTGGCGTGGCACAGCTAGAGGATATTCGCTTGTCCTGTAACTGGATGGCTGCCGCAGGCGAGGATGATCAAAATAGCGCCTTGCTGGCCGCGGTAGAGGCGGCAGGCCGCGAGTTGTGTCCGGCCCTGGGCTTGGCAGTACCTGTGGGCAAGGACTCTTTGTCTATGCAAACCCGTTGGACCCAAGCCGACGGTAGCCAAGGCCAGATCACCGCACCGGTATCCTTAGTGGTGTCTAGTTTTGCGCCGGTCGCGGATGCGGGTGCCGCGCGAAACCCACAGCTTCGGAATCATCCCGGTAGCCAACTGCTGGTGGTGCGTTTTGCGGCCCAGCGTCGCCTGGGGGCCTCGGCGCTGGAGCAGGTGTGGCAGGCGGATCTGGGTGCCTGCGCTGATGTGGATGATGCCCTGGTGGCGCGCGAAACCCTACAGGCTTTGATTCAGGTGCGTGAGCAGGCTCTGGCCTGGCATGACATCGGAGATGGGGGCGCGCTGGTAAGCCTGTTGGAGATGAGCTTTGCCAGCCGCCTGGGTTTGGATGTCGCCATTCCCGCCGATGCTTGTGCCTTGGCCGAGCTCTTTAGCGAAGAACCCGGCATCGTCATTCAAGTGGACCCGGCACACGCGGCCGAGGTTGAATCCAGCTTGAGTGCAGCCGGTGCAGATATCACGCCTTTGGCGACCCTACGTGCTGATCAAAACATCTGCATTTCGCAGGCTGAGCAAGAGCTGTACAGCACGGACCGCGCCAGTCTGGAAAAGATTTGGGCCGAGTTGAGCCAGGCCATGCAGGCCCGTCGTGATGACCCCGAGTGTGCAGCCCAAGAATATGCCTTAATCGATGAAGATGAAGGCCTTTATGCTGAACTGAGCTTTGATCTGCCGCAGGTGTACACCGGGCAGCGCCGACCAAGGGTGGCGATCTTGCGGGAGCAAGGCGTTAATGGTCAGGTCGAAATGGCGTGGATGTTCCAGCAAGCTGGGTTCGCGCCAGTCGACGTGCATATGAGCGATATCCTGGACGGGCGCGTCGACCTGGCAGGCTTCGTCGGCCTGGCCGCCTGCGGAGGCTTCTCGTATGGAGACGTATTGGGGGCCGGCCGGGGCTGGGCCGCGACCATTCTTCATCACGCCCCCACACGGTCTATGTTTGCCGATTTCTTCGCTCGGCCTCATACCTTCGCCTTGGGCGTGTGCAATGGCTGTCAGATGCTGTCGCAGTTGCGAGAGATCATTCCCGGCACCGACCACTGGCCGCGCTTTAGCCATAATGCCGGCGGACGCTTTGAGGCGCGTTTGAGCATGGTTGAGATCACGCCCTCACCCTCCATTATGTTGGGGGATATGGTTGGATCACGTTTGCCTGTGGTGCTTGCTCATGGTGAAGGTCGTGCTGAGTTTGCCAGTGAGCAGCAATTGAGCCAGGCTGCTGAACAGGTCGCTGTACGCTACGTGAACCGCGCAGGCGAAGCCACCGAGCATTTCCCCTTGAACCCCAACGGGTCACCGCAGGGCATCACGGGTTTGTGCAGTGCCGATGGGCGGGTCACCATCATGATGCCGCATCCGGAGAGAATGACCCGTGTGGGTAACTTCTCTTGGCATCCACCCGAGTGGGAAGGAGGCGAATCTCCTTGGTTACAGATGTTCTTGTCGGCCAGAGCATGGGTCGATAACCACTAAGGGCGTGGCGTCAGCCTCAGCCCGTGTGGGCTAGCGCTGACGCGGAGAATGCGATGACAACCAAAGCCAAATGTTGGGGTGTGCTGATCGGCCGCTTCCAACCCTTTCATTGCGGTCATCAAGCCTTGCTGAAGCGCATGCTGGCTGAGGTTGATGACGTTCTGGTCATTGTGGGGTCGAGTTTCGCCGCGCGGCGTTTGCACAATCCATGGTCCTTCGCAGAGCGCCAAGCCATGATACGAGCGGGGATGGACGCGCAGTGCCAGACCCGTTTGCACATCAGTGGGATCCCCGATGTGTACTACGCGGATGGTGAATGGGTGCGGCTGGTGCGCGCTGCTGTGGCTGAACATGTTCCTCGCGATGCGAGTGTGCGCCTCTATGGCCACACCAAGGATGCCTCCTCCTATTACCTGGATTTATTCCCCCAGTGGGATTACGTGGAGCTGCCGGACTTTCAGGGGCTGTCGGCAACCCCCCTGCGCGAAGCATTATTGGACTGCGCAGGGAGCGCAGAGGCGAAAGCCATCCTGCACAAACAGTGTCAACTCGGACAGCTGCCAACCGGAGTCGGGAATTGGTTGGAGCATTTCGTTGCAGAGGCTGATTTCGCGGAACTCTTAGCTGAGGCAGCGAGTATTCGGAGTTTTCAGCGTTCTTGGTCCGCTAGCCCCTATCCACCCACCTTTATTACCTTGGACGCCTTGGTGCTCTGGCGCGACCAGGTACTGTTAATTCAACGCGGACAGCGTCCTGGCCTCGGTCTCTGGGCGCTGCCAGGTGGGTTTTTAGATCCTGCGGAGCGCTTGGAGGCCGGCTGCCGTAGAGAGCTGCGCGAGGAGACCGGCCTAGAGCTACCCCTTCACTTGCATCCGCTGGAGCACTTCGTCGGCGACCATCCTGATCGTTCCGATCGCGGGCGATTTGTGACCCATGTATTTGCGTATCGTTTAGATGACGATGAGCCGCCGCCGCGACTCTGCGGCGCGGATGACGCTGCCGATGCGCGGTGGTGGCCGGTGAACGCGCTTAACCCCGAGCACATGTTTGAAGATCACGCCTTGCTCATCGATCACCTCTTGCCCAAGCTGTCTTAGTCCAGAGAATTAGCGAGCGCGAGGTCGGGGGAGCTCGGGCCTGCCGCAGTGACAGCTCCAGTAAACACTGGAGCCGTCACCCAGGCTGGTTTAACTGGCCAGTTTGCGGTGCTTGGCGCGGGCATTAATTCCCGCGTCTGCACCTTTGCGTGCCTTATGGTCGGCTGCGTAGTCTTGCCAGTTTCCTTCGTGATAAACCACCTCGCCGTCATCTTCAAAAGCGAGAATATGCGTCGCGATGCGGTCTAGGAACCAACGGTCGTGCGAGATCACCAGTACGCTGCCGGCGAAGGTGAGGATGGCTTCCTCCAATGCCCGCAAGGTTTCTACGTCAAGGTCATTCGTCGGTTCGTCCAAGAGCAAAACATTGCCACCGGATTGCAACAGCTTGGCCAAGTGCACGCGATTGCGCTCACCGCCTGAGAGGTCGCCAATACGCTTTTGCTGATCGGTGCCTTTGAAGTTAAAGCGCCCGACATAGGCCCGCGAGGGAATCTCGTAGCCGCCTACAGCAAGAATGTCCTGGCCGTTAGAAATTTCTTCCCAGACGGTGTTTTTGTCGTTGAGTGCGTCTCGGCTTTGGTCGACGAAGCTGATCTGCACCGTGTCACCCAGCTCGATTTCACCGCCGTCAGGCTGCTCCTGGCCGTTGAGCATGCGGAACAGCGTGGATTTACCGGCCCCGTTAGCACCCACAATGCCAACCACAGCGCCGCGGGGCACCGTAAAGCTCACATCCTCATACAAGGTCCGTTCGCCAAAGGTCTTTTTGAGATGGCTGACTTCAATCACCTTGTCGCCCAAGCGCTGGCCCACCGGAATGAAAATTTCGTTGGTTTCGGAGCGCTTTTGAAACTCTTGTGAGCTGAGTTCCTCGAACTGACGGAGGCGGGCCTTGCTCTTGGACTGCCGACCCTTGGGGTTGGCACGCACCCACTCCAACTCAGCTGCGATGGCTTTGCGGTGGGCCGCTTCCTCGCGTTCTTCTTGAGCAAGACGTTTGTCTTTTTGCTCCAGCCAGCTTGAGTAATTCCCCTCCCAGGGAATGCCATGGCCGCGGTCTAGCTCTAAGATCCAGCCCGCTACGTTGTCCAGGAAGTAGCGGTCGTGGGTCACTGCCACAACGGTGCCTGGGAAGTCATGCAGAAACTTTTCCAGCCATGCCACCGACTCGGCATCCAGGTGGTTGGTCGGCTCGTCCAGCAGCAACATGTCGGGTTTTTCCAGCAGGAGCTTGCACAAGGCAACCCGTCGGCGCTCACCACCAGAGAGGTTCTTCACCTCCGCCTCCCAGGGCGGGAGATTCAAAGCGGATGCGGCTTGCTCCAACTGACGATCTAGGTCCCAGGCATCAGCGGCTTCAATTTTTTCTTGCAATTCGGCCTGCTCGGCCATCAGCGCCTCAAAGTCTGCCTCCGGGTCTGCCATGGCTTCGGAGACCTGGTTGAAACGGTCCAATAACGATTTGGTCTCGGCGACGCCTAACTCGATATTGCCGCGCACATCAAGCGCGTCATCGAGTTGAGGTTCCTGGGAGAGGTATCCGACTTTAGTCCCAGGCTGCGCCCGCGCTTCACCGACGATGTCGGTATCTACACCCGCCATGATGCGCAGGAGGGTGGACTTGCCCGCGCCGTTGTAGCCCAGCACCCCGATTTTTGCGCCGGGCAGGAAGTACAGGGAAATGTCTCGAAGAATCTGCTTCTTGGGTGGGACGATTTTTCCCACTTTGTTCATCGAGTAGACGTATTGGCTCATGCCTTATTTCTGTGCTGCGCAAATAAGGCTCCATTCTATCGTGCGTGGCCCCGCGTCCGGGGGGGGAATGTCATCCGAATCTGACTCGGGGAGAGGTTTTTTTCCATTTGACACTTGGTCAAGGAATCCTCAACTTAGTACACCTGCCACGCCCGGTCGATTTGAGGAGATTGTGTGAGTACCGCGACCATTTTATGGCTGACTTACGGCACCACGGCTGTGATTATCGCGTTGACGATTTACGCATTGATCAGTCAAGTACCAAGGGTGGTGAACTCCGCCCCAGGCTTGCTCACCAGCATCGGCATTTTCGGAACCTTTTTGGGAATCACTGCAGGCTTGGCCGGCTTTGACCCAGGCGATATCGCTGGCAGCGTTCCGTATTTGTTTGAAGGCATCAAGTTAGCCTTTTGGACGTCGGTGGCAGGGATTCTCGGCGGCATCATCGTCCGGTTCCGGCTGCTGACCCTCGGTTTAGACGCGGATACAGAGGCAGATTCCAAGCAAGCCGCGACTGCAGATGACGTGGTTGATGCTCTGCAGGATGTAAAGCGCGGCTTGACCGATCCGGAGCAGTCTCCGTTGCTATCCACGCTGCAATCTCTGCGTGAGAACACCGAAGTGCAGTCCGCAGAGCAAGTGCGCAACATGACGGATGCCATCCAAGGCCTGCGCGCATCCCTGGGTGAGGACAACCAAGCCTTGTTGGCCCGTATGCAGGATGTGCAGAAGGCCAGCGACGCCATGGGTGAGCGGTTCACCCAGGCCGTGCGGGATGGGCTTGAGGCTGAGCGCCAGGGGATGGCTCAGCAGATCACGAAGGCGGTTACTGAGCTACGCGATGCATTAGTCGGCCCCGATGGGGTGTCCACGGCCTTGGCCCAAGGCCTTACCGAAGGGCGTACTGAGCTGGCGAAATCCATGGGTATTGCCATGGAGAGTTTGAAGCAAGCTCTTGCCGGTGACCTCGACAAACTTGCCGATCGTATGGGGCACAGTGCGTCTTTGAGCACCACGCAAATTAAGCAATTGGGAGATGCTCTCAACGGTTTGCGTTCCGCGGTGGGCGCCGACGCGCAAGCTGTGTTGCAACGGTTGGAGCAGCTGCATGCCGGCTCGGATGAGCTCGCCGACAGGCTGACCCGCGTGGTCGCGGATAGCCAGTCCACCTTGGCCGAGGCGGTGGCCGAAAATCGCGACCTGATGGCAGCGCAAGTCACCACAGCTGTCACCGATCTGCGCGACGCCATTATCGGGCCAGACGGCGCTGCAGCTTTCTTAGGCCAGCGCTTAGAGGCTCAGGGTGCCGAGCTCAGCCAGTCTCTGGCCGAAGCGGCAGAGGGCTTGCGTTCCGCGCTCTCCAGCGACTTGAGTTCTTTGGGCGAACAGGTTGATGCAGGGGCCACGGGCACCCGTCAGCAAATGCAGCAGCTGGGCGATGCCATTGGCAGCCTGCGCGAGGCTTTGGGCAGCGACTCCGTGGCCTTACTGCAAAAGCTCGAGGGTTTGCGCGATGGCCTCGCCAGCGGACAAGCCGATACGGCCGCCGAGGTGCGCGAAGTCGCAGGCGCCATTGGTGGTTTGCGCGAGGCGCTTGGTGGCGACTCCGTCCAAATGCTGGAGAAGCTCGAAGAATTGCGTGCCGGTCTGGCGGGTGGCAGCGAAGAGTCGCGGGAACAGCTCAAAGCGGTGGTAAATGCTATTGGCGACCTGCGCAGTGGGCTGGGTGGCGATTCGGAGGCTGTGCTGCAACGCCTCGATGTGCTCCGCGAAGCTCTGGGCGAAGGGAATCAGAATACCGCTGAGCAGGTACGCGCCGTCAACGAGGCCATCCAGGGTCTGCGCGAAGCACTGGGTAATGACTCTGTGGCCGCTTTGGAGCAACTACGCCACCTGCAGACCACCATAGAAAGCGGGGATACCAGTACTGCCGAGCAGGTCGCCGGCCTATCCCAGGCCATTGCGGCGCTGCGCGACTCCATGGGCGGCGAGTCGGTTGCGCTACTCGAAAAACTGGAGCAATTACGCAGCGGACTGGCTTCTGGAAACTCTGAGGCAGCCGAGCAGTTGCGCGGCATTGGTGATGCTGTGCTCACGCTGCGCGATGCCCTCGGCGGCGATTCGGAACGCTTAGGCGAGAAACTTGATTCGCTGCAATCTGGCCTCAGCGAAGGCAGCGCCGAAGCAACCGCGCAGATGGCCAAGCTTGGAGAAGCACTCGCAGAATTACGCGGTGCTCTGGGCGAGGATGCCCTGCAGCTACTGGATAAACTCGAGGCCTTGCGGGCCGGTTCCGAGTCCGCCAACGCACAGATTGGTGAAGCTCTGGATGCCAGCAATGCCTCGCTATCGGAACTGGTGGCCGGACAACGCGATGCCATGTTGCCGAAGATCACCGAGGCCGTGTTGGACATTCGCGAAGAAGTGACCGGGCCCAATGGAGTGGCTGCTCAGGTGGCCCAGGGGATTCAAAGCCTCAGCGACGGCCTGGGCAATTTGGCCGACGGCTTGGCTGGAACATTGGCCGATGGTGTTGGCGGCCTCTCCGGCGACATCAACAACCTTGCCAGCGGTATTGGCGATGCCATTGATGATTTGCGCTTGGCTTTGGTGGGCCCAGATGGGGCTACCAGCGGCATCATGGAAGAAATTCGTCAGGCTCAGTCGCGTGCTGGTGACGCTATGGATGCCCTGCAACAGGCTTTGGTCGGACCGAAGGGAGCGACGCAGGGCTTGATGGAAGAAATGCGCAAGGGGCAGGTTGCGGCACTGCAGGCTGTACAAGCGTTAGCCGATGGTTTGGTCGGTCCCGATGGGGTGCGCGAGGGTCTTGTCGAGGAGATTCGCCGCAGCCAGGAACGCAGCGCCGAATCTATGCAGAAGCTGGAAGATGCATTAGTCGGCCCGGATGGGGTGCAACAAGGCCTGCTTGAGGCGATGCATGAAGGTCAAGCGGCATCGGTGAAAGCACTGGAGTCTTTGTCTCAGGCGATCGTTGGGCCTGAGGGAGCCACCGCCGGCTTGCTCGCTGCTCTGGATAAGAACCAGCTGCAGGCGCGCGAATCCTTAGAGGCACTGACACAAGCTTTGGTGGGTCCAGAGGGCGCTACACAGGGCTTGATGGAAGAAATGCGCAAGGGTCAGGCTGCGACGCTCAAGGCCACCGAAATACTGGCCGATGCCTTGGTGGGGCCGGACGGCGCCACAGAGGGCCTTGCCGCACAGCTACGCGAGAATCAAGAACGCAGTACACAAGCGCTGCAAAGCCTCAACGAGGCCTTAGTTGGGCCCAAAGGCCTGGCGCCAGGGATTATGGATCAGATGCGCAAAGGCCAGGAGCGTGGTCTCAAGGCTATCGAGTCCATGGCCGAGGCGCTGGTTGGTCCCAAAGGCGCAGCATCGGGCATCGTCGACGAAATTCGGGCCTCGCAAGACAAAAATGAAAAAGCTCTGGCCAGCCTCGCCGAGGCTCTGGTGGGCCCGGACGGCGTGAGTTCCAGTTTGGTGGAGGAGATCCGCTCAGCTCAAGATCGCAACGCCGACAGCCTGTCGCAGATCCGCACGGCCCTGGAAGAAAACACTCAGCGCCAGATCGATTACAGCCCCAAGCGTCTGATGGAGGTGCTCGAGGAGCTCATCAGCCAATTCAACACGCAGTTTTCCGGGCAGTTCTGGGAGAAGTTCGAGGGCTTCAACCAGGGTGTGGCGGAGCTCAGCGAATGGATGGAAACCTACCGCAAACAGCTCAGTACCATGGTGGAGCAACACACCAAGGCCGTTCGCAACATGGATACGGCGGCGCGACGCTTCGACGAGGTGGCCTCGCGCTCGGAGATCTTTATCGACGTGTCCCGCAACATCTCTGCCTTGTTAGGCGGGCTGGACTCGCAGCGGGTGCAGATGGAAAGTCACCTCAAACGCTTCGCGCGCATTGTGGATGTCACCAGTGAATCCCTGGAGGCCATCGAAGATCGTATCTTGGAGGGCAACACCCGAATGAGCGATCAGTTGGGTGAGATTTCCAAGCGCATCGAGGAGCAAATCATTCGGGTGGACTCGGCCATGGACGAGGAGCTGAGCAAGGCCATGAACACCTTTGGTCAGCAGCTAGCAGCGCTGTCCGAGAAGTTTGTCGAAGATTATTCGCCCCTGACCGACCGCCTGCGCGCGTTAGTTCGCGCCGTAGAGAAGGTCTAAACCATGTTCGATCAGTCCACTCCGGGCCCAGATCAGCAGGACGATTACTGGGTCAGTGCCGCCGACTTACTCGGCGGGGCTTTGATCATTTTCTTTTTGCTCATGCTGTATTTCATGCTCACGGAGGAGGCCAATCAACGTGCGCAAACCGAGGTATGGGCTGAAACGGTAGAAAGTCTGGAGCAGAAGCTAGAAGGCGAGAAGCAGGCGGTAGACGCTTTGCGCAAAAAACTTCTGGGTGCGCAGGTCAATGTCGACAGCATCGAAGAAGTGGCGGTGTTGTACGACCAAAAGCGCGATGAGCTCTATCACGAGTTGTTGCAGGAGTTTGGTCAGGACCTGCCACGCTGGAATGCGGAAATCGATGAAGATCTCACCGTGCGCTTTAACGAGCCCACCGTACTGTTCACTGTGGGATCATCGGAACTACGCCGCCGCTTTATCCAGATTCTGGACGACTTCTTTCCACGCTATCTGCGCATTGTTACGCGGGAGGATTTTCGTGACAGCGTGACGGAACTGCGCATTGAGGGCCATACCTCAAGCTTTTGGAATAAGGCCAACCCCGAACCGCCGCAACAGGCTTGGCTGCTTAACATGGACCTCTCCTTTGCCCGTGCACGTAGCGTCCTGCGATTTGTGATGGAGCTACCGCGGGTGAAGAGCGAACTACCCTGGCTGCGTGATCATTTGAATGCCATCGGCATGTCGTCCTCGCGGCTCATTTATGACGCTGACGGCAACGAAGACGAAGCCCGCTCGCAGCGCGTGGAATTTAGAGTGCGTACTGATGTGGAATCGAAGATTGCTCGCATTCTGGAAGTGGAGGGCTAGCCGTTTCTGCGGCTGAGCATGACTGACTGCCTTCCTCCTTCAGCGCTTAGTCCCGGTGCGCGCCGTTCTGGCGTAGCCCAGCGTTCGGCTCTAGTGCTGCAGAGCAGATGTCGCGTGCATCTAGAGTCTGCCCATTCTGGGCAAGAACGGACACTGGGCGCGGAGAGCTTAGTATGAATCTGCCGAACTTCGTAAATTTCGAGCCCTTTAATAAGCTGCGCCGGGATATGCGTGCCAGCAAATTAGGCCATTTTGAACTGCGCATGGAAGCCAGCGTAGAGGCGAAGGCAGAGCAGGGCAGCAAGGCAAAAACCAAACAAGCATCAGGCTCTAGGGTGCGATCTGGCAAGGCTACTCAGGCCAAACAATCGGCCGGGAGCCAATCGACATCCAAGGCCAAGACCAAGACCAAGACCAGCGCGGCAAAGACTCCGGCAAAGACCCCGGCCAAGGCGTCGGCAAAGTCGGCGGCCAAATCCTCGGCAAAAACCTCGGCCACATCCGCTAAGAAGCCTGCGACGAAGTCCAAGGCAGCGCCGGCCAATCAGACATCAGCCAAGAAAGCCACTACAAGAAAAAAGCCGACCAAGAAAACTCCGGCGAAAAAATAGTTCTTCGCGCAATGAGAGTTGGATAAGTCGATCCCCGCTGAGCAGCGGCTCCCTAGATCGGAAATGGCGACGTCGCGCGCGAATCCAAATCTAGATCCGGCTGCCTCCCTGGGCGCAGAGTAGGGCAATCGTCAAATGCCATGAACCGGCTGAGATGAGGATGCCTGTGCCAGGGCATAGGAGTCCGCTTCGGCCGTTGTCTGCAGCCCAGCTGTGCTGCGCCCTGGACTTGGTTTAACGGGCTCGGCGCGATGCTAGTGTCCCATAACAGAAGTTCGTTGCATATATGAGCCCCTCAAATCGTCTGATACAAGGCGCGCTCCGCCGGGAATGGTTATTCCCTTGCCAAGGAGCGCAACGCCGTAGCAGGCGATTTGAGGGGCTCCCTTCGGGCGAGCCAGCACGGGGCGTTCCGCGGTGTTGCGCTCGCTTGAAATGGAACAACCATTCCTGCGCGAGCGCGCCTAGCGGCACACCCCGTGCTGACCCGCATATGTGCGACGAACTTCTGTTAAGGGACACTAGGTTGCGGCCAGCCTCAACGAGCCATTCTTGGCCGTTGAATCACTGTGACTTGAAGCAAGTACAGACTCCCGGCGCGGGGCGACCCCCGGCGCCGGGATTAAGCGGGGTTTATTCGGCGCCGGGGGCCGTTTCACCCGCGAGGTATAACCATGTCGAAAGCACGGTGTCGGGGTTCAATGACACCGATTCGATGCCTTCGTCCAGCAACCACTGAGCAAGATCAGGGTGGTCGGATGGGCCCTGGCCGCAAATGCCTACGTATTTGCCCGCTTTGCGACAGGCTTGGATAGCCATATGCAGGAGGGCTTTGACGGCCTCATTGCGCTCGTCGAAGAGATGCGCAATCAAGCCAGAATCCCGGTCCAGGCCTAAGCTGAGCTGGGTCATATCATTGGAACCAATCGAAAAACCATCGAAGTGTTCCAAGAACTGATCAGCCAACAGAGCATTGCTGGGCAGCTCACACATCATCATGATTTCGAGGCCATTCTCGCCGCGCTTGAGGCCGTTCTTGGCCAATAGCTCGATCACACCCTCGGCCTCAGACAATGTGCGTACGAAGGGCACCATGATTTTGAGGTTATGCAAGCCCATGGTGTCGCGAACATAGTGAACAGCCCGGCATTCCAACTCAAAGCAGTCCGCAAAGCTAGGATCCAGGTAGCGTGAGGCACCACGGAAGCCCAGCATGGGGTTCTCTTCATGGGGCTCGTACTGCTGGCCACCAATCAGGTTGGCGTACTCGTTGGACTTGAAGTCGGACAAACGAACGATGACCGGCTCGGGGGCGAAGGCGGCCGCGATGCTGGCCATGCCTTCGGCAAGCCGCTTCACATAAAAGTCCACAGGATTGTCGTAAGGAGCAACCAGATCGGCGATTTGAGCCTGCAGCTGCGGCGCTTGATCATCAAAGTAAAGCAGGGCTTTGGGGTGGACCCCAATCATGCGATTGATGATGAACTCCAAGCGGGCCAAGCCCACGCCCGCGTGCGGAATAGAAGCAAAGTCGAATGCCCGATCCGGGTTGCCGACGTTCATCATGATTTTGAGTGGCACTGGCGGCATGTTGTCCAACTGCACTTCGTCCACAGAGAAGCCCAGATCGCCAGCATAAATGTAGCCCGTATCCCCTTCGGCGCAGGACACCGTGACCACAGTGTCGTCGCGCAAGGTTTCTGTTGCGTCACCACAACCCACCACCGCCGGAATCCCCAGTTCACGCGCAATGATGGCGGCGTGACAGGTCCGCCCACCACGGTTGGTGACGATGGCCGAGCAGCGCTTCATGATGGGCTCCCAATCGGGATCGGTCATGTCAGTGACTAGCACATCACCAGGCTGAACGCGGTTCATTTCGTCCAAGTTGCTGAGATTGCGCACCGCACCGGTACCGATCTTCTGGCCGATCGCACGGCCCTCAGTCAGGATGTCGCCGCGTTTGCTGAGCTTATAGCGCTGCAGCGTGCCTGAGCCCGCCCGGCTCTTCACCGTTTCGGGACGGGCCTGCAAAATGTACAGCTTGCCGTCTACGCCGTCTTTACCCCATTCGATGTCCATGGGGCGGCCGTAGTGCTTTTCGATGATGACCGCTTGGCGCGCCAAGTCTTCAGCTTCAGCATCGCTGAGGCTGAGCAGCACCCGCTGCGAAGCGGGAACGTCTACAAATTCCACGGTTTTACCCAAGGTGCGATCCTGGGTATAAACCATTTGCGTGGCTTTGGCGCCCACATTGCGGCGTAGAACGGCAGGCTTGTTTTGCTCTAGGTTGGGCTTGTAGACGTAGAACTCGTCCGGGTTGACGGCGCCTTGCACCACACCTTCGCCCAGACCATAGGCGCTGGTGATAAACACCACCTGGTCAAAGCCAGATTCGGTATCAATGGTGAACATCACACCACTGGCGCCGCTGTCCGAGCGCACCATGCGTTGGACGCCGGCTGATAGGGCTACATCGCTGTGCGCAAAACCATGATGAACCCGGTAACTGATGGCGCGGTCGTTATACAAAGACGCGAAGACCTCTTTGATGGCATCGAGCACCGCATCGATGCCGCGCACGTTCAGAAAGGTTTCTTGCTGGCCAGCAAAGGACGCCTCCGGTAAGTCTTCGGCAGTTGCAGAGGAGCGCACAGCAACGGAAATTTCGCTATCTGTGGCGAGTTGGTCAAATGCCGCGCGAATATCTGCCTCCAAAGAGGCCGGGAAGGGTTGGTCTTTGACCCACTGGCGGATTTGCTTACCCGTGGTCATGAGCGCCTGCACATCCTCGGGATCAAGCTGGTCCAGGGCTTCATGGATGCGCTGGTCTAGGCCAGAGTGGTTGAGAAACTCACGATAGGCCGCGGCGGTGGTGGCAAAACCATCTGGAACGCTGACCCCAGCATCGGCTAATTGGGAGATCATTTCTCCCAGCGAGGCATTTTTGCCCCCAACAGTTTCGACATCTCCCATGCCGAGCTGAGAAAACCAGATGACGGAAGCTGAACTCACGGCGTACCCTCGTTGATCAGGCGTGGCTTTTGGCCACGGAGGTTTTACGACAAATTGTCATGAATAGAGACCCTATGAGCACGCAGAGGCAGGTTTTTTTTGTTTCCGACCGCACCGGCATTACTGCCGAAACGCTAGGGAACAGTCTGCTCAGTCAATTTGATGATATTGACTATCAGCGCACCACATTGCCCTTCATCAACTCGCCCGACAAAGCCCGGTCCACAGTGGCGTGGATTGGACGCATGACGAGCAAGACTCAGCCGCCCATTATATTCAGCACAACGGTCAACGAGGAAATCCGGGCCATTTTGCGAACGGTCGAGGGTGCGTTTTTTGATCCATTCGACACCTGGCTGCCCAGCTTAGAGGGCGCTTTGCAGCGCACCTCGCTGCATGTTGAGGGCCGTGCGCATGGGATGCCAGACCGGACCCGCTACGAGTCGCGCATTGACGCTATGAATTTCTCGCTGATGCACGATGATGGCCAAACTGCGCGCGATTTAGAGCGCGCTGATGTGATTTTGGTGGCCCCATCGCGCTGCGGAAAAACACCAACCTGTCTTTACATGGCGCTCCAGCATGGGCTGTTTTGCGCCAACTATCCGTTGATTGAAGAGGATCTGGAAAGTTTGGCGCTACCAGCGCCCATCAAGAACCACCGCGACAAGCTCTACGGCCTAATTTGTGACGTGGATCGATTGCATCAAATTCGTTCTGAGCGCAGGCCTGGGAGCCGTTACGCCTCGATGCCTCAGTGCCAATTCGAGCTCTCCCAAGCGCAGGCCTTGTTCCGCAAACATGGCATCAACTTCCTCAATACTTCCAATAGTTCTATTGAGGAGATGGCGGCAGTCATCATGCAGGAGAAGGGGCTCCGGCGACAGAGTTTTTAGCCATAGCGTTCGGGCTTTTGGGGGAACTTGAATGCGTATGGGGGCTCTGACTGCCAACGGCGAAAACATCGGGTGATTATGAAAACAATGAACACTACACAGGCATGCAAAGCGGCGGTTATGGCCTGGGCATTACTGCTGTCGGCGGGTGTAGCGGCCGACCAACAGGGCATCTGGGTGCAGGGCCATGCCCAGCGGGACCTTGCACCGGATCAATTACAGCTCACATTGAGTGTGGAGCAGCGCGCAGCGAGTGCTGATGCAGCGCTCGCTGCAGCCGGTGAGGCGGTGGGCGCATTGCTTGGACAGCTGCGGGAAATCATCCCCAATCGCAGTATTCAGGCACTCCAGATTCAGCTGCGTGAAGTTGTTCAAGGGACCAGCCGCAGTTGGGTGCGAGAACGCGGGGAGCCCCGTGAGATGCTAGCGATTCGTGGGGTGTCGCTGAATCAGGTGCCCATACCTAGCTTGGCGGCGATCATGGATGCGGTAGGCCAAACCCAGGGCGTGCGAGTGCAATCCGTGCAGCCCCAAGTGTCTACCCTCGAGCAGATACAGCGTGAACTGCAGCGCGAAGCCGTGGCAGACGGTCGGCGCAAGGCGCAGGAGTTAGCCGCCGAGCTAGACATGCAGCTTGGTATGCCCATTTTTTTGGATGCGCGGCATGGGCAGCCTCAGCCTCAATTCCGAGTGGCCGAAGCGCGGATGATGGCCGCCCAAAGTGATGCCATGACAGCTCAGGGCTACGACTCTCCAGGCGAAGTTCGTCTACGCAGCCAGGTGGAGCTGCATTATGAGCTGCTTCCACAGCCTCCTGCGCGTAGGGCAGATTAGCCGGTTGACTGACATATTCTGCGCACGCGGCCGCCGTCTAAATGCAATTGCGCCGTTCGGGGTTGCATCCCGGTCCAGCGCCATACTTGTCGATTGCGACTGCGCTGTACGAGCTCCCAACGGTGGTGGGCCTGGAGCAGCGCACCGGCTTGGCTGACAGCATCGCCCTCAACCACCAGTTTTTGACCGACCCGCAAGCTATGGCTACAACTCGTGCTTGAGCGAGCCTGGGCCTGACTTTGCCAACTCACAATCAACACAATCAGCATTGCGATCCATAGGCATTGGCCCCGTGTGGTCTGTGGCGTGTTCATGGCGGCTCCTACTTGCGGATACTGAGAAGGAATACGCATTGGCGCACCGGGAGCGGACATCAACACGAGGGCCGAGCTACACTCGGCGCCGAATCAATTCAAGGAGACCGCGCAAGTGGATCAATCAGATCTAGAGCTTTTCCGCGACACAGTCATTCGCTTTTTGCGCGAAGAGGTGGAGCCGCATTACGAGTCCTGGGAGCGTCAGGGTCGGATTCCTCCAGAGTTTTACCTGTCCATGGGCGAAAACGGCTTGCTCTGCGTGGATCAGCCCGAGGAATACGGCGGTATTGGTGCGCCCTTCGAGTTTTCCATGGTGGTATTGGAAGAGGTGTCGCGCGCGGGCTACATGGCGCTGGCCAGTAACCTCACGGTCCACTCCGATATCGTCGCTCCCTACATTTTGCACCTAGGCACTGAGGAGCAAAAGCAACACTACCTGCCGCGCATGGCCAGCGGGGAGTGCATTGGTGCGATTGGCATGACCGAGCCCGGTGCTGGCTCTGACTTAGCCAACATTCGCTCTAGGGCCACGCCCACTGAGGATGGTGGGTGGGTGGTGAATGGCGGCAAGACCTTTATCACCAACGGCCAGAACGCTGGCGTGGTTTGCGCGGCCATTAAAACAGCGCCGGATAAAGGCTCCAAGGGTGTGTCCTTGCTGCTGCTGGATACAGACCTGCCCGGTTTTGAGCGTGGCCGCAATTTGGAAAAGATTGGTCAGCACGCTGCCGATACTTCGGAGCTGTTCTTCAAGGATTTGAAGATTCCTGCAGGGAAGCTGCTGGGTCGTGAGGGCGGTGGCTTTGGCCACATGATGGATGAGCTACCCCGTGAACGTTTGGGCCTGGCCCTCACCGCGGTGGCCCATGCCCGTGGAGCTGTTGAACGCACGCTGAATTACGTCCAGGAGCGGCAGGCTTTTGGTCAAGCCATCGGCTCTTTCCAAAACACGCGCTTTAGTTTGGCGAAGGCGAGGGCGGAGGTGGAATGTCATTGGGCCTTCATCGAGAAGGGCATCGCTCAATACCAAAAGGGCGAGCTCACGGCCGTCGATGCCGCCATGATCAAATACACCACCACAGAGCTGGAGAACCGGGTCTGTGACCAGTGCTTGCAGCTATTTGGCGGCTACGGTTACATGCTGGAGTATCCGATTTCACGTGATTTTGTTGATGCGCGCATTCAGCGCATCTACGGTGGGACCAGCGAAATCATGCTGGAAATCATTGCCCGATCGCTGCTCGGACGGAGCTAGGCTGTAGTCTGTTTTTTGCGTAACGAGGCCTTCGTTGTCCCGCCAGTCTGCTGAGGCTGGCGGGCGAAGGCGCAGCCCTAGCCGAGCCGATCTAGCGTCATCGGCAGCGGCCGAATAAGGGGGGCTGCCTTAGGCCATACTTGGGCATCGGGGGTATATTGAAAAACCCGTTCCAGCCCCCACTGCAGCGCTTTATTTATTTTGGCCGAGTTCGAGGTTGTTTTATGCCTATTTATGAATACGCCTGCCGCTCCTGTGGCCATGAGCTGGAGCAGCTCCAAAAGATGTCGGATCCCCATTTGACGACCTGCCCGGCATGTCAAGCCGAAACTCTGGTACGCAAGGTCTCGGCGGCGGGTTTTCGCTTGGCTGGTTCGGGCTGGTACGAAACGGATTTCAAGTCTGGCGGCAAGCGCAATCTAGCAGGTGGAGATAACAAACCTTCCAGCGACACAAAATCCGGAGGAGACAGCAAAGCGGCCGCGGATAAGCCCTCTGCCTCCAAGTCTTCTGGTGCGAAGTCTAGTGCGTCCAAGCCAGCGGCTTAGGTTGATTGCGGCTTGCTGATGGCTAAAGCAGATCGGGGTCGTCGGCTCATGAGGGGTTGCTTGCTGCGCTCAGTCTGCGGCAGCACTCTGCTAGGGGTTTTGCGCCCGCAGCGGAGAAGCTGATGTGGTCCTGGCGGCCGCCCCTGCGCGCTTGGCTCATTGCTGGGCTGCTGGTGTGGGTTCCGTTGATCGCCACCTATTTGGTGATTCGTTTTCTGGTTGAAACCTTAGACCAGAGCCGGAACTTGTTGCCGCCACCATTACGGCCTGAGAATTTGCTGGGCATGGAGTTGCCTGGGTTGGGCGTGCTGATCAGCGTCGTGGTGGTGCTAGGTACCGGAGCCATCGTCGCCAATATTGCAGGCCAACGGCTGCTCGGTTTTGGGGAAACGCTGCTCGCTCGCATCCCTTTGGTGAAGTCGATTTACGGCGGGGTCAAAAGCCTCACGGAGGCGCTGATGAGCGAGGACTCACAGACCTTCCGTAAAGTGGTGCTCATCGAGTACCCCAATGACGGCATTTGGACGGTGGCCTTTCAAACGGCTGACCCCAGCAGCCGGGTTCGTGCCGAACTGGGGCCCGTGATTACGGTCTATGTGCCCACGACGCCCAACCCCACATCGGGTTTTGTTGTGTTCGTGACTCCAGATAAGGTGCGCCCTTTGAACATGACCGTAGAAGACGCCTTGAAGCTGGTGATGACGCTTGGGGTGGTGCATTCTGCCGAAACGCCGCCGCCAACCCGCAGCAAATCCTGAGGACTTCTCTCGGCAGGATGGGTGAGCCTGCTAAAATGCGCGACTTTTTCCTGGTCCCGCCGGGGCCTCAAGCTGAAAACAACTTCATGATGGATCGTACTCACCTTAGTGCCAGTGTTAATGCCAACCTGATCGGCTCCGAAGTGACTCTGGCGGGTTGGGTCCAACGCCGCCGAGACCACGGCGGTGTGATTTTCGTGGACCTGCGCGACCATCAAGGCATCACTCAGGTGGTCTTTGATCCGGATGATGCGGAACTATTCGCGCAGGCCGAGCGCCTGCGCAACGAATGGGTGATTGCCGTTCAGGGCAAGGTGCGTGCCCGGCCAGAAGGCACAGTGAACCCCAATCTTCCTTCCGGTGAAATTGAGGTCTACGTGCACAGCATGGACATCCTCAACCGCGCCGAGGCCCTGCCTTTCCAAATCGACGACGAAGATGTTAGCGAAGAAGTGCGCTTGCGCTATCGCTACTTAGAGCTGCGCCGCCCGGAGTTTCAGCAGCGCCTACGCCTACGTTCAAAGATGATCTCGTCGTTGCGCCGTTTTTTGGAGCAGCGCGACTTTTTAGAGATTGAAACCCCCATTCTCACCAAAGCCACACCGGAAGGGGCGCGGGATTATTTGGTGCCCAGCCGTACCCAAGAGCATCGGTTTTTTGCTCTGCCGCAAAGCCCCCAGTTGTTCAAGCAGCTGTTGATGATGGGGGGCTGCCATCGCTATTTCCAAATTGCCCGTTGTTTCCGTGATGAGGATCTGCGCGCAGACCGTCAGCCGGAGTTTACTCAGCTGGACATCGAAACCTCGTTCATGAACGAGGAAGAGATTAAGTCCATGATGGAAGAGATGATTCGGGAGATGGTGCGCGAAACCACGGGTGCGCAATTGCCGGAACCATTCCCGCGCATGAGTTACGACGATGCTATGGCGCGTTACGGTAGTGACAAACCCGATTTGCGCAACCCTTTGCAGCTGGTTGAGGTCGCTGACCTCATGCAGGAGGTGGAGTTCAAGGTCTTCGCCGCACCGGCTGCTGATCCTCAAGGGAGAGTTGCTGTACTGCGGGTGCCCGGGGGCTCCGAGCTGACGCGTAAGCAAATTGATGAGTACACCCAGTTTGTGGGCCGTTACGGTGCTAAGGGCTTGGCTTACATCAAGGTCAACGCCACAGATCAGGGTCGTGATGGGCTGCAGTCGCCGATCACCAAGTTCCTACCCGATTCAGCCCTGGACGGAATTTTGCAACGCAGCGAAGCCCAAGCTGGTGACCTGTTGTTCTTTGGGGCCGATAAAACCGATACGGTGAATGCGGCCTTGGGTGCGCTCCGCGATCGAGTTGCCGCTGATTTGAATTTGCTCCAAGGCGAGTGGGCGCCACTCTGGGTGGAAGATTGGCCCATGTTTGAGTTCGACGCCGATAGCAAGCGTTGGGTGGCCTTGCATCACCCCTTCACCGCACCTCAGGACCCCAGCGCGCAAACGCTGACTGCGCAGCCGGAGCAGGCCAGAGCTCGAGCCTACGACATGGTGCTCAACGGCTATGAGATTGGCGGAGGCTCGGTTCGTATTCACCAGCCTGAGATGCAGCAGGCGGTGTTTGATGCGCTCAACATCGAGCCAGAAGAGGCTCGCGAGAAATTTGGTTTCTTACTCGATGCGCTCAAGTACGGTTGCCCTCCGCATGGCGGTATAGCTTTCGGTTTGGACCGCCTCGCCATGCTGCTCTGCGGTGCGGACTCCATTCGTGAAGTGATTGCTTTCCCCAAAACGCAAACCGCAAGCTGCCCGCTGACCAGCGCTCCTGGCGAAGTGGGCGAAAGCCAGCTGCGCGAGCTGCATATTCGTTTGCGCCAAAAGCCCAAAGTGGCTGATGGCGGTGAGGCCCAAGTATGAGCTTGACCCGGAAGCTACTCATTGCCGCGAGTGCCTGCGTGCTGGCTGGGTGCGATATTGGCGACGGAAGTGCGCCTCAAACGCTGGAAATTCGGATTGATGGCGTCACTGAAGATGCCGAAGTGTTCGCTTGTGCCAGTCAGGTTCCACAGGCCGTACTGACTTTTACCGATGGGCAGGCCGCAGACTTTGTCCGCCGCGTGGAGTGGAGCTCCTCAGACACCGACATTTTAGAGGTTAGTGACGGCACATTAGAGGCGCCTCAAGGCTTCTTCGTAACCGGCGCTTTGCTGCCTAAGCGGGCGGGAACCGTGACCTTACGCGCGGATTATTTGGACTTCAGCGACGAGATTGATGTCACCGTCACGCCAACTCAGTTGGAGGTGGGCCCGGCTCGCTCCCGCGTTTTGGTAGGACGCAATGCCCAGTTGGTCGATACCCTGGTGATTAAAGGCCGAGAACGGTTTTTCAGTCAGGACTTTAACCAAGTTGGCACTTACAGCATTGACGGAGTGGATACAGAGTCTGAAGAGCCAGCGGTTGTCATCGATCCGGTGCTCGGCACAACAACTGTTAACCAGGCTGGGGAATACACCGCGCGCTACAGCGTGGACTTCTGCGGCCAGGAAGCCACTGGCACCATCGTGGCCTTGGACGAGGAGCTGCAGCAGTTGCAGGTGGTCGATCGTGCTACCGAAGAGCCTCTCACCGATCTCGAGCTTTTGTTAGATCAGTCTAAGGACGTGTCGGTCTTAGGGACCTTGGAAAGCGGTACGCAAATCGACCTCACAGGGGCGGTTGGTTATCGCTTCGTTGACGATAACGGGGACGCTGTCGCAGACGTGGCATTTGCGAGCGTGCGCGGGGTCGGCACCATCAGTGCCTTTGCTCGGCCAGACACGCCGGATGGGGAAACCCCGCCCAGTTTCCCGCGGCAGGTCAATTTAGAAGTGTTCTTCGACCCCACACCATTCAACCTTGACGAGAGTGAAGAGGGCGATGAGACCTTCGCGCCCCGGGTCAGCGTTCGGGTATTGGAGAGTGAACTGGTGGCGGAGAGTCTGCGTGTCCTACCAACCAGCCCGACCATTCTTCCTGGTAGCGGTTTGAGCTTTAGCGCCAGCGCAGATTTCTCCGGCCCGGGTGGAGACTTCAGCAATGTCGACGTCACTAAGGATGTGCAATGGGTTTCCAGCAGCACGGCGCGCGCTACCATCAATAACACCGTTGGTTCCAAGGGCTTTGCCTTTGCGCCGCTACAGCGCTTGGCGGAGATCGACGGCAGTGTTGAAAACATCACCAATTTGGGAGATATCGACATCACGGCGCGGCGCTTCAGTGGCGAAGGTGTGGATGCAGACACGCCTCCAGAAGCGACCACCGACCTGAGCATTGGTCGTCCGGATGCCGAAGACGGTGAAGAAACTCTAGATGCGGTCACCCTACGAGCACTTAACCTTGTCCTACGCGACAGCGATGCAGAGTTGACGCAGAATCAATCTGTGTTCGTCCAGGCATTGGGTGAACTCGTCCGAGGGGATCAGTTGATCGATACTCAGGATCTTTCGGCGCAAGTGGTCTGGGAATTGGAACAACCGTCTGATTTCGCGCGGATTAGTAACGGCTCTGGGCGTAAAGGCTTGGTCACCGTGCTCACAGATCAGACGGTGACCGTGACGGTGCGTGCGCGCTACTTCACCGCAGAGGTTCAGGGCTCGGTGATCGCGGCTAGCTTAGAGCTGGAATTGAATCCGCAAGCTGAGCAGGGTGGGCAATAAGCCTTTTTCCTTCGCTTTGCACATTGATTGGCCTTGGCAACTGTCAGCTTTGGTCTTCTTCGCGCGTGAACTGATGGCCTCAGCATAGAGAATGCCCTAGCGATGCCGGAGCACCATAAGGCGTCGCTATGGCAGCGAGGCCGGGAATCGCCGACAATATACGAACATTTGCGGTGCCCTTAAAAAGGCAATCACGACATGAGCGCACAAGCCCTGTCCATTACTGATTTTGACGCGCTGTCCGATGAGTCATGCGAGCAGCGCATCGTGGCTGCCAAGGCGGCATTGGGTGAACGACTGACAATATTGGGCCATCATTACCAACGTGATGAGGTTTTCGCCCATGCAGATATCTCTGGCGATTCGCTGAAGCTGTCGCGCCTAGCAGCGCAAAGTGACGCTGATTACATTGTGTTCTGCGGCGTTCACTTTATGGCCGAGGTTGCAGATATTCTTTCGCGACCCGAGCAAACCGTCATCCTGCCGGACCTGGCTGCAGGTTGCTCCATGGCCGATATGGCCAATTTGGTGAACGTGGAGCGCTGCTGGACGGAGCTCTCCGAGATGCTGGGAGAGGACGCCAGTGCACAGGTCACTCCGGTCACATACATCAACTCAGCGGCCGATTTAAAAGCCTTTTGTGGGCGTCATGGCGGAATTGTCTGCACCTCATCCAATTCTGAAGCGGTGCTGAACTGGTCATACGCGCAGCGCCCCAAGGTGTTGTTCTTCCCAGACCAGCATCTGGGTCGAAATACGGCCTACCGCCAGGGCATGCCGCTTGAAGACATGGTGGTATGGGACTTTGACAAACCCTATGGAGGCTTGACCCCGGAGGCCGTCAAGAAGGCCAAGCTCATTCTCTGGAAAGGTTTTTGCTCGGTACACCAGATGTTCAAACCGGAGCACATCCAGAAGTTCCGCGAGCGAGTTCCCGATGGTCTGGTGATTTCCCACCCAGAGAATAGTTTTGAGGTTTGTCAGCAGTCCGACTATGTGGGCTCCACTGAAAGTATCTTGAAAACAGTACGGGCCGCGGAGCCTGGCACGCATTGGTTGGTGGGCACGGAACTGAATTTGGTGAATCGCCTCCACCATGAAATGGCGCCTAAGGGCGTGCAGGTGCAATTCATGAGTCCGGTCATCTGCATGTGTTCCACCATGTTCCGCACCGACCCACAACACTTGGCCTGGACCTTAGAAAACCTGGTGCAAGGCCAGACCGTGAACCAAATATCGGTGGAGCCCCAAATGGCTGCCCAGGCCAAGGCCGCCTTGGACCTTATGCTCGAGGTTTCGGCCTGAGCCATTCGCATCTTTTCCCTTTGCCCTTTCGTAAAAGGGCAGACCCTATTGCATTTGATCGCAGGACCCCATGAGCAGATTTCAGCAAAGCTTGAGCCAGGCCGACCCCGATATCGCCGCCATTATTGAGCGCGAAGCGCAGCGTCAGGAAGATCATGTCGAACTGATCGCCTCGGAAAACTATGCCAGCCGCGCGGTGATGGAGACCCAGGGGTCAGTACTGACCAATAAATATGCCGAGGGCTTACCAGGGCGCCGATACTACGGCGGTTGTGAGTTCGTGGATGAAGCCGAAGACTTGGCGCGGGAACGGGTGAAGCAGTTGTTTGACTGCGACTTCGCCAATGTCCAACCCCACTCCGGTGCGCAGGCCAATGCGGCTGTATTTATGGCCCTGCTGGCCCCAGGCGATACCTTCATGGGGTTGTCACTTCCACATGGCGGGCATTTGACGCACGGCTCGCCGGTGAACTTTTCGGGGCGCATGTACCACCCAGTTCCCTACGAGCTGGACCCGGCTACGGGTGAGTTGAATTACGACAGCATTCGCGAAGCGGCGCTGGAGCACAAGCCCAAAATGCTCATTGGCGGTTTTTCCGCGTATTCCCGCGTGGTCGATTGGGCCAAAATGCGCGCTATCGCCGATGAAATTGGGGCCTATTTCATGGTGGATATGGCGCATATCGCTGGTCTGGTGGCCGGTGGCGTTTATCCCAGTCCTGTGCCGCATGCGCACGTGGTCACCACCACGACGCATAAAACATTACGCGGCCCTCGCGGCGGCTTGATTCTGTCGGCTTGCGGCGATGAAAAGCTTTACAAAAAGCTCAATAGCGCGGTGTTCCCTGGTCAGCAGGGCGGGCCACTCATGCACGTCATTGCCGCTAAGGCCGTGGCCTTCGCCGAGGCTTTGGCGCCAGAGTTTAAGGCGTACCAACAGGCCGTTGTCGAAAACGCGCGCGCCATGGCTGAAGTCGTAATTGCACGCGGTTATCAGGTGGTGTCTGGCGGCACGGACAATCACCTGTTCCTGCTCAGCTTGTTGGGCTTAGAAGTCACTGGCAAAGACGCCGAAGAGGCCCTGGGCGCGGCGCATATCACCCTGAATAAAAACTCTGTTCCTAACGATGATCGCTCCCCCTTTGTGACTTCGGGCTTGCGCATTGGCACCCCGGCTGCCACTACGCGCGGCTTCGGCACGCAGGAAATGGTCCAAGTGGCCGAAGCCATTTGTGATGTGTTGGACGCTTTGCAAAAGGGCGACGCTGATGCGGTGATCACCGATGTTCGTGCTCGTATGAATGCGCTATGCGGGCAGTTCCCGGTTTATCGCTAGGCCGGACCTAGAGCCTCGCCCCGATGAAATGCCCTTTTTGTAATGCCCCCGACACCCGCGTGGTGGACTCCCGGTTGGCAGCTGAGGGCTACCAGGTTAGGCGCCGTCGGGAATGCCCGGAGTGCGCAGAGCGGTTCACGACCTTCGAGGGTGCTGAGCTTGTGATGCCTCAGGTCCGCAAACGGGGCGGTGAAACAGAGCCTTTTGACGAGAAAAAGCTCCGCCGTGGTATTGAGCATGCCACCTACAAGACTACGGTCAGCCCGGAAGACGTAGAAATTGCCATCAACCATGTGATGCATAAGCTGCGGACAACGGGTGAGCGTGAAATCGCGTCGGGGCAGGTCGGCACCTGGGTGATGGACGAGTTGCAAGCCCTGGATCACATTGCGTATGTGCGCTTTGCGGCGGTATATAAAAACTTCGAAGATGTCGATGCCTTCCGCCGCGAGCTCGACCAACTCGATAACTTTCCATCGCCTGAGTTGGCTCGCCGGCAGCTGAAGCTGCCGGTGGCCGATCAGTAGTCCGTACCAAGGGCACTATGGCCTTTTCGGCGACCGATGCGCGCTGGATGGCGCAGGCTCTGCGTTTGGCCGAGTCTGCGACCTGGGCTGCGCGGCCAAACCCGCGGGTGGGCTGCGTTTTGGTGTCTGCTGATGGCCGCTTGGTTGGTGAGGGACAAACCCAAGCCCTGGGTGGCCCTCATGCCGAGGTCATGGCCTTGCGTATAGCGGGGAAGCAGGCGCAGGGCTCCACCGCCTATGTGACGCTGGAGCCGTGTAATCACACTGGTCGTACCGGGCCCTGCGCGCAGGCACTGATTGAGGCCGGTGTGTCGCGGGTGGTCTGCGCGGCGCGTGACCCCAGCCCTCAGGCCGGTGGTGGTTTGGCGACGCTGCGCGCCGCAGGCCTCAGCGCGGAGTCCGGGCTGCTGGCGGCGAGCGCCGAGGCTCAGATGGTTGGCTTTTTGTCGCGCATGCGCCGGGGCCGTCCTTGGATTCGGCTGAAGATGGCCGGCAGCATGGATGGTCGAAGTGCCCTACCGGACGGCCGCAGTCAATGGATTACCGGCCCTGCGGCTCGACGTGACGGTCACCGCTGGAGGGCGCGGGCGTGCGCCATCGTTAGCTCCGCCCAAACTGTGCTGGCGGATGGTGCGCAATTAACGGTGCGCGCTGTCGCCGTTGATGAACAACCCCAACGCGTCGTGGTTGATAGACGGGCGATTTTGGATGGCAGTCAAAAAGTGTTCGATGCGCAGGCTCCTACGCACCACCTGCAAGGCGCGCAGTGGGATGTGGCTACTGTGGTTCAGTTTTTGTCTGAGTTGCCGGCGAATGAGGTCTTGCTGGAATGTGGACCGACGATGGCCGCAGCTTGGCTGCGGGGTGGTTATGTAGACGAACTGGTGATCTATACCAATCCCAGCCTGATTGGTGAAGGTCGGCCTTTGGTGGAACTGCCCGCCTTAGGCGACCTACAAGAGCGGCTGCAACTACAAATCACTGACATCCGTCGCTTGGGGGATGACTGCCGTATCATGGCCAACCCCATCGCTCCTGCTAGCTGAACTACCACAACATATGTTTACCGGAATTGTTGCTGCCCAAGGCCAGTTACTCGATGTCCAGCCACACGGCGATGACCTCAGCTTGCGTTTGGACGCCACGCAGCTACTGGCCCAGGGCGAGCCAGGCGAGGAGGGTGAAAGTATTGCCGTCAATGGGGTGTGCTTGACCGCGCGCGATTGGACCGCCAGCAGTTTCGTGGCTGATGTGTCTAGCGAAACCTTGCGCTGTACCTCGCTGGGTGCCGTGGAGACGGGCTCCGCGGTGAATTTGGAGCGTGCCTTGCGCGCGGATGACCGACTCGGTGGTCACCTGGTCAGCGGTCATGTTGATGGCCTTGGAACCGTCGTACAGCGCGAGATTGAGGCGCGTAGCTGGGTGCTGGGAATTGAGGTGCCAACGGAACTCGCGCGTTACATCGCTGCTAAAGGCTCGGTGTGTTTGGACGGTGTGAGCCTCACCGTGAACCAAGTGGAGGGTGCGCGGTTTACCGTCAACATCATCCCGCACACCGCGCAGGTCACTACCATTGGCAGCTGGGAAGTGGGCACCCAAATTAATGTGGAAGTGGATCAAATAGCGCGTTATTTGGAGCGCTTGATGGAGGCGACGCGGGTATGAATAGCACCGAAGAAATTATTGCCGATCTCAAAGCCGGGAAGATGGTCATCATCATGGATGATGAAGACCGTGAGAATGAAGGCGACTTGGTCATGTTGGCCGAAAAGGTGCGTCCGGAAGATGTGAACTTCATGGCCCGCTATGGTCGCGGTCTGATTTGCCTCACGCTGACCCGCGAACGCTGCCGGCAACTGCGACTGCCATTGATGGTCAACGACAACGGCGCGGCGCATGCCACCAAATTTACAGTCTCAATTGAAGCGGCTGAGGGTGTCACTACAGGAATTTCGGCCCATGACCGTGCGCGCACCATCCAGGCAGCCGTCGCACCTGAAGCGCGTCCAGAGGATGTGGTGCAGCCCGGACATATCTTTCCCTTAATGGCAGAACCTGGCGGTGTATTGAACCGGGCGGGGCATACGGAAGCTGGCTGCGACCTCGCGAGGTTGGCAGGGGCGAAAGAGTCAGCCGCAGTGATCGTCGAGATCCTCAACGAAGATGGCACCATGGCGCGGCGGCCGGACTTGGAAGTCTTCGCGCGCGAGCACGATATCAAACTGGGCACCATCGCCGACCTGATTCGCTACCGTTTAGCGAATGAGCACACCGTTGAGCGTGTGGTGCAGTCCAAAGTAGAAACCGAGTTTGGCCCCTTTGAACTCATGATGTACGAAGACCGGGTCGACAAGACGGTCCATATGGCCCTGGTGCGAGGGCCAATTTCGCCGGAAGAACCCACACTCGTGCGCGTGCACTTGCGCAACACACTGGCCGATGTGGTGGGTGTGTCCCACTCAGAGTTTGGCTGGCCGGTGCGTGACGCGCTGCATACCATTGCGGAAGCTGGGCGCGGGGTCTTGGTGGTGTTGCGCAAGTGGGAAACTCCTCACGCTTTAGTGCAGACGGTTTCCAACCTGCAACGCAGTGGCGGTCGCACCACCATGGATGCGGATGAATCGCCCAATGACGAGCCAGAACAGGACCTGCGCACTTACGGCATAGGCGCACAAATACTGGCCGATATTGGTGTGCGCAAAATGCGGGTTCTATCCGCCCCTAAACGTATGCATGCGGTCTCTGGCTTTGGCCTTGAGGTCACCGAATATGTCCAACACGCCCCGGAGAATCCCAATGACGAGCACTAGCCCTGTGTCGAATAGCTTCCACGCCGATACGCGTATCGCCATCATCAGCACGCAGTGGAACCCCACCGTCGTTGACTCCTTGGTAGAGGCCGCCATGGCAACATGTACTGAGCGCGGCGTCAGTGAAGAGGGCATTGATCACTTCGTCGTGCCCGGTGCTTTTGAGATTCCCACACTGCTCGGCCACCTCGTGGATGAAGATGAAGATTACGACGGCGTTATCACTTTGGGTGCCGTCATCAAGGGCGATACCGCTCATTTTGAATATGTGGCTGGAGAATGTGCTCGCGGCGTGGCAGAGCTAAGTCGACAGTCAGGTATCCCCGTGGGCTTTGGGGTATTGGCTACCTACGACCTGGAGCAAGCCCTAGAGAGAGCTGGTCCGAATGCGGAAAACAAGGGTGTCGAAGCTGCGAATGCGGTGCTCGATATGATTGAACTTATTGCCAGCCTGCAGGATGACTGAGAACACAACAAACTCCGAGCCGGGCTTAGACCCTGCGCGCCCAAATGGACCGACCCGTGGGCGCCGCGGCGCGCGCTATGGCGCCGTGCAATATCTTTACTCCGCGCTGATGAATTCCGTGCAGGCTCAGGAGCTGGTCTTGGCAGCCTTGGCAGATGATCATCTCCGGCACGCCGACCGCTCCTATCTGCAAACGCTGATTCATGGTGCCTTGGAGCAACAACAGCCGCTAGAAGTGGATCTAGACGCTCAGTTGGACCGTCCGCTGGTGCAATTGGACAGTATGGAGCGCGCGATTTTGCTGGTGGGTGGATATGAGTTGCAGCACGAGCGGACCTTGCCGGCCCGCGTCATCATTAATGAGGCTGTGGAACTCGCGAAGATCTTCGGAGCTACTGATGGGCACAAGTACGTGAACGGTGTCTTGGACCGCTGGGCACGGCGGGTGCGGGCCGATGAGTACAACGGATGATGAATTCGCAATAATCCGGCGCTACTTTCAACAGTCTTGGGCAGCGTCGTCTGAGGTTGTTGTAGGCAATGGCGATGACGCGGCGCTGGTGGCCCCGCCCGCAGGTCATCACTTGGTGATCTGCAGCGATATGCTCGTCAGCGGTCGCCATTTTGATGGAACGGCGGCGCCTGCAGACGTGGGGTGGAAAAGCCTAGCGGTCAATGTCTCGGACCTGCTCGCCATGGCGGCCCAACCTATGGGCTTTACGCTGGCCTTGTCCCTGCCCGAGCTTGATCACGATTGGCTGCACGGCTTCAGTACAGGGCTGCAGGCATGCGCGGATCACTACGGAATGACATTGGTGGGTGGGGACACAACACGTGGCCCCTTGACGATTAGCATCACCGCACTGGGCTGGGCTGCTGCGAATCGACATCCCCCATGCCGCTCCCAAGCGCGTGCCGGCGATGCCATTTGGATTAGCGGAGCGTTGGGACGTGCCGCCGCTGCTCTGGAACTCGGTGATCGCGCTCCGCTTGGATGGCAGCAGGCGCTGCATCGACCGCAGCCAGACCTGGATGCGGTTGCTGCTATGCGCGACACGGCCCACGCCATGATTGATGTGTCGGATGGGTTGAGCGCGGATCTAGGCCATATTTGTACCGCCAGTGGCCTCGGAGCGCGCCTGGATGCGCGGGTTCTAGAAACGATGGAGCCTCTGGAGCATCCACAGCTTAGCCCGCAACGACGTTGGCATTGCCGTCTCCACGGCGGTGATGATTATGTATTGGTGGCCACAGCGCCCAGGGATTGCAGCTTTGCTGGTTGGACCCGGATTGGCGACATGCATGCGCAGCCTGGCGTTCATCTGCGCTGGCCTGATGGACGCACCGACTCCCTTTCTCCACTTGGCTGGAACCATTTCTCATGACTCCTCGTCCATCGCAAGTTTTTCGTGACCCCATACTGTTGCTCGCCTTCGGTGGTGGTGCGGGGTTGATGCCAAATGGGCCTGGGACCTGGGGGAGCTTCGTTGCTTTGCCACTGGCTGCGTGGTTACTCCAGTTTGACCCTTGGCTCTACGCCTTAGCTTGTGTAGTTATTGCTGTTGTCGGCATTCCCATCTGCGGACAGGCGGCCAAACGACTGGGCGTGCACGATCATGGGGGAATAGTCTGGGATGAAATTTCCGGACAATTAATCACCTGCGCAGCGCTGTATTGGCTGCCGCAGGGGGTCACCCTTGCCGCAGGCTTAGGTCTATGCTGCGTGGCCTTCAGGGTGTTTGATATCGCCAAGCCCTGGCCCATAGGTGCGGTAGACCGTAAAGTTCATGGCGGGCTAGGCATTATGTTGGATGACTGGTTGGCCGCAGCGATGGCGGCAGCTGTCAGCCTGCTGTGTTTTCAGTGGATTGGGTAGACTGACGCGCTTTGCCAACCACACCATTAGCAGTTTTCATGCAGCAAGTAATTCACGATAGCCTCAGTGGCCAGAAAATGGCCTTGCAGCCAATCCGTCCCGGTGAAGTGGGGCTGTATGTGTGTGGGGTAACCGTGTATGACGATTGCCACCTGGGGCATGCCCGATTTTTGCTGGTTTTTGACGCTGTGGTTCGGCAGCTAGAAGCACAGGGTTTCAAGGTGCGCTACGTCCGCAACCTGACAGATATTGACGATAAGATTATTCGCCGCGCAGCTGAAAACGGCGAGAGCATCGAAGCACTGACCGAGCGCTATATTGCGCGCTTTCATGAGGACTGCGCGGCCTTGGGGTTGCTTCCAGCCTCAGCCGAACCGCGCGCCACCGAGCATATGGCGCAGATCATTTCTATGATTCAAACGCTCATTGAGCGTGGCCATGCTTATGCTGCGGACAATGGCGATGTGTATTACGCCGTCGATACCTTTGCTGGCTACGGCAAGCTTTCCCACAAGCGCTTGGATGAGCTACGCGTGGGGGCTAGGATCGCAACCGATGAGGCCAAGCGAGATGCCTTAGATTTCGTGTTGTGGAAGGCCTCCAAGCCGGATGAGCCTGCCTGGGACTCACCGTGGGGTGCAGGGCGGCCTGGCTGGCATATTGAATGCAGTGCGATGTCCACCCACTGCTTGGGCCATCAGTTCGATATTCATGGCGGCGGTATGGATCTCAAGTTCCCGCACCATGAAAATGAAATTGCGCAAAGTGAAGGAGCCCATGGCGAGGGCTTTGCGCAAATCTGGATGCACAATGGCTTCGTCCAGGTTGGTCAGGAAAAAATGTCCAAGTCTTTGGGCAACTTCCGCACCATTCGCGACATCTTGGAGCATTACGACGGAGAGACCATTCGTAGCTTTATTTTGTCCACCCATTACCGTAGCCCGCTGATTTACACAATAGATGCTATGGATGCTGCGCAGACCTCGCTGCGCCGCCTTTATGCAGCCTTAGACCGGGCTAGTGACCAGGAGCAGGCCGCCGTGGACGAAAACGCAGTTGCTCGCTTTGATAAGGCGATGGCGGATGACTTCAACACCGCCGATGCCTTAGCAGTACTGCATGGGTTAGGACGTCAGCTCAATACGGCGGTGGATGCGGGCGACACTGACAAGGCTGCCAGCTATGCACATACGCTCAAAACGCTTGGGCAACGACTAGGCCTGCTTCAGCGCTCGGCACAAGATGTTTTGCAGGGCGACACGGCGGCGGTGGATGTGGCTTGGGTGGAGGCGCAGATACAAGCGCGCCAGGATGCGCGGGCCGCCCGTGATTTTGCGCAGGCAGACGCGATTCGGGACAAGCTGAGCCAAGCCGGTATTACTCTCAAAGATGGACCAGACGGCACGAGCTGGAGCAAGAGCTAAACGCTCCCAGGCGGCGCCCTCGGGCGACCTAGAGCTTCCATAGGCCGCTGTATGTCACTGCTCGTGCGCGTGGCGAAGGCCTGGCTCGCGTTCCGTGGTCTTAAGGGCCCGATGATAGTTTCGGCGAGCGCTCCGTGCGGCGGCTCGCCCGCGCATGCACAGAACAGATTCCGTTACCATTAGCGCAACTGCTGTGATGCAGGGACCGCAGTTGGGTTGCTGGCGCACCGCGCCGGCAATGATTGCCCTCCGCTATTGATCCAACCAACTGCGAGGTTGCGGGGCGCCTAGCGCCCCGTCTTTTTTAGCCGAGGATGCAGCATGCCTAAGGGAATCGACCGCCGTCAGCTCTTGCAGGGCGGCTTGGGAAGTATGGCAGCCGCCATATCCTGGCAACCTGGCTGGAGCGCCATGTCCGCGCCGCGCTGGCAGAACTGGTCGGGGCACTTACAGGCAAACCCGGCTTGGCAGGTCTACCCCCAAACGCTCACCGAGCTGCGCACCGTGATGCGCAATGCTCCGGGGCCGATTCGTCCGGTCGGGGCCAGTCACTCTTTTGCGCCTCTGTGTCCGACCTCAGGATGTCAGGTGCACTTGGACAATATGCGCGGTTTGGTCGCCGTCAACCCACAGCGCCAGCGCGCACGGTTGCGTGCGGGAACAACCGTGCGTGAATTAGGCCCTTTGTTGGCCGAGCAAGGGTTAGCCCTGAGTAACCAGGGCGATGTGGATCCGCAGACGCTGGCCGGTGCTACTGGCACCAGCACCCACGGGACCGGACTCAGCTTGGGCTCCTTTTCGTCCATGGTGACGGCGGCGCAGTTGCTGACGGCCCAGGGCGAGCTCATTGAGATCAACGCCAACGATCACCCAGACTGGTTGCCGGCTGTGAGCTGCCATTTGGGCGTATTAGGCATTGTGACCGAGCTAGAGCTACAGCTCCGCCCTAGCTACAGGCTGGAGGAGGTTATTGAGGTCCTCCCCCTCAAAGATGTTCTGGCTGATTTATCAAGCCTGTTGCGGGATAACCGTCATTTTGAGTTCTTCGTATTTCCCTACAGTGACCGGGTGTTGGTGAAGCGGCTGAATGAAACAACTGCAGCGGTGACCCCGAAGCCTCGTATCGAAATACCCGAGGACCAGATTTTCTCTTTGCTGACAGAGCTGGGCCACGATGTGAGTCCCCTGGATGGCCCCCTGCAACAGCTTCTCACGGCCGTGCTGCCAGACAGCAGAAGGGTGGGCCCCTCCTATGAAATTTTCCCGAGCGCCCGCAGTACACGTTTCAACGAGATGGAATATGAGCTGCCTCTAGAGCAGGGGGCAGAGGTCTTGGCACAGGTCATCGATGCCATCCGGCGACGGGATATCAACGTCATGTTTCCCTTGGAGGTGCGTAGCGTGGCGGCGGACGCCGGTTGGATCAGCCCGTTTTATCGGCGCACCGCATTAGCGATTTCCGTACACCAGTGGGCTCAAGCTGACCACAAGCCCTTATTCCAAGCTGTAGAGCCTTTGCTACAACAGCATTTGGGACGTCCACACTGGGGCAAGATGCACACCCTAAAGGCCCGAGATTTCGCCGAGCGCTACCCGCGTTTTGAGGATTTCGCACGTTTACGCGCCGAACTCGACCCAGGGGCTAAGCTACTGACAGCGCCGCTCAAAGAGATGCTAGTTCTGGCTTAGCAAAGCTGCTGCTGTACTCAGCCTATACCTGCTCAAGGATAGGGAGATGTGGTTCGCCCCGCGCTTATTTTTGGCTCCAGGTGTCGCGCAGAGCAATGCTGCGATTAAAGACCGGCTGCCCCGGCTGATGGTCATAGCGGTCGGCGACAAAGTAGCCTAAGCGCTCGAACTGGTAGGACTGCTCCGCGCCACAACCGGCGATAGCCGGCTCCACCATGCAGTGCGTATTCACCTCTAAAGAGTCGGGGTTGAGCGCCTCTAAGAAATCACCCTCAGTGGCATCCGGTCTTTCGACATTGAACAGCCTATCGACAATCCGGACCTGTGCTGACACCGCGTAATCGGCGGCAACCCAATGGATAACGCCTTTGGGTTTGACGCCATCCTCCGGGTCACAGCCCAATGTGTTCGGGATGCGGCGAGCATAAACCCGCAGGGGCTGGCCGGCATCATCGGTGTCCATAGCAGTGGCTTCAATCACATAGGCATGACGTAAGCGCACGCGTTTGCCGAGTACCAGACGTTTGTACTTCTTATTCGCCTCAGGGCGAAAGTCTTCGCGCTCGATGAATAACCGGCGCGCAAAAGGAATATCTCTGGACCCTAGGTCTTCGCGCTCTGGGTGATGGGCGGCGTGCAGGGTTTCGCAGGCCTCGGCATCCATGTCTTCAATAATGAGCTCTAAGGGATCTAGAACGGCCATGGCGCGAGGAGCATTGCGGTTGAGCTCATCGCGAATAGCCGCTTCCAGCATGCCGATATCTGTAAGGCTGTTGGCGCGTGCTACACCTGCTGATTCGCAAAACGCGCGAATGCCGGCAGCCGGGAATCCACGCCGGCGCATGCCCGCAAGAGTGGGCATACGGGGGTCGTCCCAGCCGCTTACGTGACCGCCATCAACCAGCGCCTTGAGCTTGCGTTTACTGGTGATGGTGTAGTTCAACTGCAAGCGCGCAAATTCGGTTTGTCGCGGAGTTGCCGGTACCGGTAGATGGGCGATCAACCAGTCGTACAGAGGGCGATGATCCTCGAACTCCAGGGAGCACAAAGAATGGGTGATGCCCTCAATGGCATCCGATTGCCCATGCGCGAAGTCGTAGGTGGGATAAATGCTCCAAGCATTTCCGGTTTGGTGATGTGCAGCATGCCGAATCCGATACAGAATAGGGTCGCGCATGTTCATATTCGGGCTCGCCATGTCGATCTTGGCTCGCAGCACACGCGCCCCATCTTCGAACTCACCAGCGCGCATCCGCCGCAATAAGTCGAGGTTATCGGCTGTGGAACGTTCTCGGTAGGGGCTATTGCGCCCGGGCTCGGTGAGCGTGCCGCGATAGTCTCGTGCCTGCTCCGGACTCAGGTCGCACACATAGGCCAAACCTTGTTCGACGAGGTACTCCGCCCACGCGTACAGCTGCTCGAAGTAGCTAGAGGCGTAGCGCACCGGGCCGTCCCAAGCAAAGCCCAGCCAGCGAATGTCTTCTTGAATCGCGTCTAAGTACTGCTGTTCTTCTTTTTCCGGGTTGGTATCGTCAAAACGCAGATGACAGCGGCCGCCGTAGCGCTGGGCCAAGCCAAAGTTCAGGCAGATGGACTTGGCGTGGCCAATATGCAAGAAACCATTCGGCTCCGGTGGAAAGCGCGTGACCGGCCCCTCGGGAAGCTGCCCGGACTGAATATCCTGAACAACTTTGGATTCCACGAAATGGCGAGGTTCGGGCAGTACGGACATGCTGGCTAGCACTATGTGGGAAGCAAGCCGCGCATTTTACTATTTATCGCTGCCAGCGCTGTTTCAGCCCTTTACCTGGGCATAGGCTTCGAGGGCGCCCGCCCGCGAGGCCTTAGGATCGACGATGGGTTTGTCGGGTCGGCGCTGCTGGCTGAGCCAGCGTTTACGGTAGCGGCCATCGGGATCGAACTTTTCAGCCTGAGTATCGGGGTTGAAGATGCGAAAGTAGGGCGCAGCATCCGCGCCACAGCCAGCGACCCATTGCCAACCCAGGGTATTGCTCGCCAAGTCGGCATCGACCAAGGTGTCCCAAAACCAGTCAGCGCCTGCATGCCAGTGGATACCCAAGTTCTTGGTCAGCAAACTGCCGACCAGCATGCGCACCCGGTTATGCATCCACCCAGTGCTCCACAGTTGGCGCATACCTGCGTCCACGATATCGATGCCCGTTTGCCCTCTTTGCCAAGCTTCGAGGTCATCGCCACAAGCAGCGCCGGCGCGCCAGGGGAAGGCATTGAATCGACTGTTGAAGTTAGTGCGGGGGGTGTCGGGGAAATGCCACAGTAGGTGATGTGCGAATTCGCGCCAGCCTAGCTCAGCAACAAAGCGGCGCGTGCTCTCGGCATCGCGGTCTGCCGAGTGGGCACGCGCCCAAACACGGTGGGGGCTAATTTGGCCATGATGGAGATAGGGCGATAGCGCGGAGCTTCCGTCCAGGTCCGGTCTGTTGCGATCTTCGGCGTAGTCGTCCAAAGCGCCATTGAGGAATGTCTCCAGGCGTTGCTGCGCAGCGGCCTCGGAGACATCCCAATGGGCCGCTAGGCTATTGGTCCAAGAATGCTGTGGGTCTAAGCCCAGGTCATCGATGGTGCAGGCACCTTGGTGCTTGGCCCAGGCAAGGTTCGCGGCTTTGGGCTGGGGCTCGCGGGGCGCTGTGAGGCGCATGCAAGCTTTCCAAAATGGGGTGAAGACCTTGTAGGGATCTCCTGTTTTGGTTTGTATGGTCCAGGGCTCGTAGAGCAATGCGGCCGCATGGGAGCGCGCCAGCAAATCCGCATCTTTGAGCATGCTCTTCACTTTGGCATCGCGCTCCACGATGGCGGGTTCGTAGAGCCGATTCCAGATGACTCCCACAGCGCCCGTGTCGCGAATGGCTTGCTGCAAGCAGGATTGTGAGTCGCCCGAGTACACGGCAAGCTGCCCATCTTCCTGCGCAAGTTGAGCTTGCAGGCTATGGAGTGCCTGATGTTGCCACCAACGCGCTGCAGCGCCAGCTGCTGCGGCGCCTTCTTCCTGCGGTGCATGAATAAAGATCGGCTGCACGCAATAGCCTTGCTGCGCCGCCCAAGTCAGTGCCGGGTTGTCGTCAAGGCGCATGTCGCGCCGAACCCACCACAACACTACCTCTTCAGTCATGCTCGATCCTCCGTTGTTCATTGTGATGGTCCACGCCCATAGTGATGACCAAATCCCGACCCCTGTCGAGCTTCTCGTCTAAGCTTGCGACCCTGAGCACCCCGGATGGGTTCTTATTCCTACACCGAGCAAACTCATGATAGAGCTGCCCCCATTGACCGCTGTGGTCGCGAGCGCCCAAAACGATGTGATTGGTTTCAATGGACAGATGCCTTGGCGCCAACCGGCCGACCTTCAGCATTTCAAAGCCTTGACCCAAGGCGGCACGGTCGTGATGGGTAGAAACACATTCGACAGCCTGGGTAAGCCCCTGCCGAACAGGCGCAACATCGTGCTCACCCGTCAACAGAACTGGTCCGCAGACGGGGTTGATGTGGTGCGTGACATTCAAGGTCTTGGAGAGCTTCTGGGTGATTCCGCTTTTCTCATTGGTGGTGGCCAAATCTATAGCGAGCTCTGGCCATGGGTGCAGCGCTTGGAGTGGACGCGAATCCACGCTAACCCCGAAGGCGATACGTGGTTCCGCCCCAATATGGATGAATTTCAGAGGCTAAGCTGCGAGCACTATCCGGCCGATGCCAATAACGCCCACGCGATGGACTTTGAAACCTGGCTGCGCCGGGGCTGATGCAGCCAGTGACGTGCCAGACATTGCAGTTCGCCCGTGTACGAGCCTTTGCCGCGGCTTAGATCGTGATTAGGGCTGCAGGCGTTCTATGCTCCAGCTGGCATCGCTTTGCCGTGTGTAGGTTACGCGGTCGTGAAAGCGGTTGGCCTGGCCTTGCCAAAGCTCTACCCAGTCTGCGCTCAGCGCAAAACCGCCCCAATGCGGAGGGCGGGGGATGGAGTCCACCCCAGTGAAGCGTTCTTCGATCTGCGCGTAGCGCTCTTCCATGGCGCGCCGCGATGCGATGGGCCGGCTTTGATCCGATGCCCATGCCCCCAGCTGAGAGCCACGGGGTCTGGAGGCAAAGTAGGCGTCGCTCTCGGCCGCTGGAAGTTGTCGTACCCGACCCTGCAGTCGAATTTGCCGATCTAATTGATCCCACCAAAAACACAAGGCTGCTGTGGGCGTTTTGAGCAGCTCCTGACCCTTGCGGCCACTGTAATTGGTGTAGAAGTGCACTTCGTTGTCGGCAAAGCCTTTGCACAGCACTACCCGGTTCGCCGGCCGCCCTTGCGCATCCAAGGTGGCTAAATTCATCGCAGTGGGCTCGAGTAGGTCTGCGGTTTTCGCTTGCTCTAACCAGTCCTGAACCCATGAAAACGGCTGTTCTGGCGGGTTTTCAAAGCGTTCTTCATTCAGGCGGTTGATCGTTCTGGACATAAGACTTCGAAATTTACGAGCGATAGAGGTATTCTATGCCGCCTGACGGCGACCGCGCCGTTACGGTCCAGGTCGGAGAGGTGGCAGAGCGGTTGAATGCAGCGGTCTTGAAAACCGCCAAGGGTTTACGCCCTTCGTGGGTTCGAATCCCACCCTCTCCGCCAGTTTGGCTTAGCGCCACTGGTGAAACGCGACCGCCTGGCGATTTTGAATCACGCCCGACAACTACGATTTTTAGGAGAGAGCCCTGATGAACCTCGAGGAGCTGAACAGCACTGCTCGCGCTTTGGTGAATGCTTCGCGCGGTATTTTGGCTGCCGATGAAAGCACCGGCACCATCACCAAGCGTTTCGCGAGTATTGACCTTGAGTCTACGGAAGAAAATCGCCGGGCTTACCGGGATATGTTGTTCACCGCTCCCGATTTGGAATCAACCATCAGCGGTGTCATCTTGTTCGAAGAAACTCTTTATCAAGCGAGCTCCGACGGCACGCCTTTTCCAAAGCTGTTGGCCAGCCGTGACGTGATCCCGGGCATTAAGGTCGACAAGGGCGCTAAGCCCATGGCGCTATGCCCGGGCGAGACCATCACAGAGGGTTTGGATGGTTTGCGCGAGCGTTTGCAGGCCTACAGGGAGGCCGGCGCTAGGTTTGCTAAGTGGCGTGCGGTGATTCGCATTAGTGACGAGCTTCCCACTGGAGCCTGTATTGAGGCCAATGCTCACGCTCTTGCGCGGTATGCCGCCCTTTGCCAAGAACAGGGCATTGTCCCCATCGTGGAGCCTGAAGTGCTCATGGATGGTGACCACAGCATTGATGTGTGCGAAGACGTCACCAGTGCAACGCTTGGCGCGGTTTTTGCGCAGTTGGATGCTCAGGGCGTTGCTTTAGAAGGCATGTTGCTTAAGCCCAACATGGTCATCAGCGGCAGTGATTGCCCTGAACAGGCGGACGTAGAGGCTGTCGCTGCCGCTACCGTACGTACCTTGAAGCGTTATGTGCCCGCCGCTGTGCCTGGCATCGTATTCCTTTCAGGTGGACAGTCCGATGAGCTAGCGACGGCGCACTTGGATGCCATGAACAAGCTTGGGGATCACCCCTGGGTACTGTCCTTCTCTTATGGCCGTGCCCTGCAGGCCAGTGCCCTCAAGGCTTGGTGCGGTCAATCGGAGAATGTGCAGGCAGCACAAACGGCCTTTGCGCATCGCGCCAGATGCAACTCTGCAGCGGTTCGCGGCGAATACTCCGCCGATATGGAGGCTGCTCAGTAGGGATGCCTGCTGTCATCTTACAGTAACACTCAAAAGGGGGCTTCGGCCCCCTTTTTTGTGAGCACGACTCAGGCTCAGGCATCAAAGGACGCCTAAGACCATGCGCGTGGCCCTGCGCGAAACGCCTATGCCCACCGCCGTATTGCCTCTCAAGCAGGGAAGGCCATTCTCATGCCGCGGAGGATGGTTTTGCGTAAGCGGCCAGCTTCGCGGGGCCGAGTTGCCAGCTATATAACGATACGCACAAAAAAGCCGCCCCGAGGGGCGGCTTCTAATCTGAGCGCTGATTAGCGCTGAGCGTTTACTAGCGCTCTTCAACCAGGTTGATTTCTACCCGACGGTTGCGTGCGCGTTGTTCTGGCGTTTCTCCAGCGTTCACAGGGCGGGTTTCACCGAAGGCACGGGTACGGAGTTGATTATCTGCAACGCCTTGAGCACTGAGGTAAGAAGCGACAGCTTTGGCCCGCCGCTGCGATAGGTCTTGGTTGTACGCCTCAGTACCAGTACGGTCCGCGTGCCCGTTTGCAATAGCCACAACGTAACTCCGTTGGGCGAGGTTGCTTGCGACTACGTCCAGCGCCTTGCGGGCGGCGCCATTGAGTTCGGCAGAATCGAAGGCGAAGTAAATGACTACGGTTTCAGGCGCCGGGCAACCCTCGCCATCGACTGGAGTTCCAGCAGGAGTGTTCGGGCAGCGGTCCATGTTATCCGGAATGCCGTCGCCGTCTGAGTCACCGACACTGCTAACGGCGCAGCCATAGGCATCAACGGCTGTCCCTGGAGCTGTTCCTGGGCAGCGATCTAAGCTGTCAGGAACTCCATCCGAGTCAGCGTCACCATCTGCGCTTTTAGCGCCAACCACGATGACCTTAGGTGGAGCGCCGAGATCGTAAGAAACACCAAGGCTCAGAATTTCTTCATGAGGGTCTTGTTGGCCTCTATTCTCGTCAAAGTACAAGGCACGGTGTTTGATGTCGCCTGTGAGCTTGAACCGGGAGTCACTGATTCGGTAGCTCGCACCAGCACCGGCCTGCCAAAATAAATCGTTCGACACGGAATTCGGCGCTGTGACGTCAGCAGTTCTTGCAACCCCGATGCCTGCGATGAGGAAAGGCTCAAGTTTGCCTAGCTTTGGGATGACGTTGAACTTGTAGTCCAGACCCGCAGCATACTCATCCTGAGAGAGTCCTCCGGCAGAATCAGCCTCAAATTCCTGGTAGCCCATGTATCCCTGTAAGGCCAACCAGGAAGAGATTTCTTTTTCCAGTCCAATTCGGAAGCCAATACCCTCGTCGGTAGACGGGCCTCTATCGTCTGCATTGGTGAACTGTCCAAAGCCCAGTAGGCTCCATCCGCCATCCGCAGCCGACGCCATTGAAGGCAAACTCGTCATTAGCAGCGCTCCAGCCAACGGCAGGACTGCACGCATCGTCATCATGGTTTCGAACTCCCAAGTGTGTTTTGACCTATGCCGGAGAGTATACGTTTGTTTTTCACGCTTACCAATTTCATTACTCATTTTTGTGGATGGTTCGCCAATCGAAGCCTACCTTTTGACGGGTTGTGTTCTTAATTCCACTCGTCGATTGATCTCACGGCCTCGGGCCGTTTGGTTGCTGGCAATCGGTTGTTGTTCGCCATAGCCACGTGCCCGGAGCATGGACGCGCTTACACCCTGATCAACGAGGTAGTTCTTCACTGCGATGGCTCTGGCTTCTGATAGTTTGAGGTTGTCTTGAGCATCGCCACTGTTGTCCGTGTGGCCAGCGACCTCGAAACTCAGGCCCCGACTGCCAGCGAGAGCGCCGGCTACACGGTCTAGTTGACGTTGCGCGGCAGCGGTGAGGTCACTGGAATTGACCACAAAGTTCACTCCCTTGAGTATCAGACCATCTTGCGCAGCGCAGCCGCGTCCATCAATGGCTTGACCGGGCTGCGGGGTGCGGCAATCACCGGCAATCGCGCAGCCATCGGCCAGAACCGGAGCGCCACGTGGTGTGTCGGGGCAGGCGTCTTGAGTGTTCAAGATGCCATCTTGGTCAGCGTCTGGCGCGCAGCCTCGGCCATCTACCGGCGCGCCTTCACGGGTATTGGGGCAAGAGTCCGCCGAGTTCGCTACGCCGTCGTTGTCATCGTCACGCTCGCAGCCGTTGACGTCAACCCGGCTACCAGCCGGGGAGTTTGGGCATTGATCTTGGTTGTCGGGTATCTGATCACCATCGCTATCGCTGACCGGAACAACAACAACCTCACTGGCTTCGCGCTCTTCCAATGGCTTGCGCGCATTTGGGTCCGGGCCGATGGGCACCTGGATGCCGACACCAATAAGATAATCGTGGAAGCTGCGCTGCTCGTCGATTCCGATTGCGGCAGAGTAACCGCGGGCCTCGCTCTCACGATATTTGTCGAAGCGGTAGCGTGCTTCAAAACGGAGGGCAGGGCCGTTGCCGAAAACTGGCCAATTGCCCAGGCCCAGCAGATAGCCTAAACCCAGGTCGAACTGGTCGGACTCAAATTCCTCTTCATTGGCAGAGTCTTCGTTGACGCGTGTGTTGCCGCGGGCATAGCGCGCTAGTACGTACCAGGGAAGAGTGTCGCGGCTAGGAAACATGACCAAGCCTAGGCCCAGAGACTGCAGGAGGGTGTCGGACTCAGCGTCGGCATCAGGAGATGTACGGACGAAGTCGGCGCTGAACTCGAGATTACTGCCTCGTCCGAGTATCTTGCCTAGGCTCAGGGAGTACCCTGTAGCGTCGTCAAGGCGCCGATCCTCGTCAACAATCCAATATTGTGCCTGTGCACCGATGTAGAAACGCTGGTCACGTTGCTCGTCCTGGGCCCACAGCGGCACGCTCATCACTGTTGCCCACAGGCCCATCAGGGTAATCAATCGCCGCATGATTGTTGTCGTGCTCCCCAAAATGTCACCGAATTCTTCGACCGTTGCGCCCCCAAGTGTCCGCTGATTGTCAGCGAAACGGCGCCCACTCCCCTACTATACGCGGCCTGACAGATATTGCGGGTGTCAGTGAGCAGTGTTGATGCGCCGGCGGTGCAGCAGCACACCCCAGACTCCAGCTGAGAAGACCATGGAAACCGGCCAGATAAAAGAGAGAATGACAGCCCTGCAAGGACGCATAGACGCCTTGCGGGGCTACCTTTGACTACCCTCAACTCGTCGAACAGCTGGAAGAGTTGCAGGCGGAGCAGGGTGATCCGGAGCTTTGGAATGATCCCGACAAAGCCCAAGAGGTGGGCCGGCAGCTGGCGCGCGTTGAAGCGCAGGTCAAGCCCCTGCGCGAGTCCACTCAGCGCCTGAGCGATGCGAGTGAGCTATTCGATATGGCTATGGCGGACGATGATGCTTCTGTCATAGAGGACGTTATCGCTGAGCTGGATACGGTCGAGAACTTGGTCGCGCAGTTAGAGTTCCGCCGGATGTTCTCCGGCGAGCAGGATATTGCCAGTGCCTATGTGGACATTCAGGCGGGTAGTGGTGGTACCGAAGCCCAGGATTGGGCGGAGATGCTACTGCGCATGTACTTGCGCTGGGGCGAGCGCCAAGGTTTAGACGTCGAGCTCATTGAGGTCAGCGCCGGTGAGGTTGCTGGGATCAAAAGCGCCACCATTCATATGCGCGGGGATTACGCTTATGGCTGGCTCCGTACGGAAACAGGCGTTCACCGCTTGGTTCGTAAATCCCCCTTTGATTCCGGCGCTCGTCGGCATACCTCCTTTGCCGCGGTATTCGTTGCGCCGGAGATCGATGACAGTTTTGAAGTCGACATTGATCCTTCAGACCTGCGCATCGATGTGTATCGGGCGTCTGGCGCCGGTGGTCAGCACGTGAACCGCACCGAGTCTGCCGTGCGGATCACTCATATGCCGTCTGGCATCGTGGTGCAGTGCCAGAACGACCGTTCCCAACACAAAAACAAGGCCTCGGCCATGAAGCAGTTGCAGGCCAAGCTCTATGAGCTGGAGATGCAAAAACGCAACTCGGCTGCTCAGGAGCTCGAAGATAGTAAGTCGGATATTGGTTGGGGCAGTCAGATTCGCTCGTACGTGTTGGACCAGTCCCGCATCAAAGACCTGCGCACAGGTGTAGAAGTGGGGAATACCCAAGCCGTGTTGGACGGCGATCTCAATATGTTTCTCGAAGCCAGTTTAAAGGAGGGCCTGTAATGGCCGAACAGGACAATAAACTCATTGCAGCGCGTCGGGAGAAGCTGTCCCAGTTGCGTGAGCAAGGTTTTTTGTTTCCCAATGGCTGGCGGCCCGATGCAACCACGCTGGAGCTCAGTGAACGGTTTTCTGAGGCGGACGCCGAGGCGCTAGAGGCTGCGGGGACATTCGCACTCGCCGGGCGCCTGATGCTTAAACGCGTCATGGGGCGGCTCAGTTTCTGCCAGCTACAAGATAGCGCCGGACGCTTGCAGATCAGTTTTGAGCGGGACCAGCTCGGCGTCGATAACTATAAAGCCTTCAAGGCCCTGGACATCGGTGACATCATCGGGGTGCGCGGTAGTCTTTACCGCACCAAGCTTGGCGAGCTCACGCTCCGCGTCGAGAGCTGGGAGCTCGCGACGAAGTCCTTGCGTCCGCTGCCCGAAAAATGGGCGGGACTCACGGATACCGAAACGCGCTACCGGCAGCGCTATGTAGACCTGATTATGAATCCCCAGGTTCGGGATCAATTCAAGGTGCGCTCCCGGGTTATTGGCAGCATGCGCCGCATTTTTGAGGAGGCCGGCTACCTAGAGGTGGAAACGCCGATGCTGCATCCGCTACCTGGCGGCGCGGCGGCACGGCCGTTTAGCACGCATTACAACGCGCTTGATACGCAAATGTACCTGCGTATTGCACCAGAGCTGTATTTGAAGCGATTAATCGTTGGCGGCTTTGATCGGGTATTTGAGATCAATCGCAACTTTCGCAATGAAGGACTCTCCACGCGGCACAACCCCGAGTTCACCATGGTGGAGTTCTATTGCGCCTGGGCCGATTTCGAAGACCTGATGACTTTCACAGAGGGTTTATTACGGCGCATCTGTAGTGATGTGCTTGGCACCACGGTGGTGAATTACCAGGGCGAGGCCATCGACTTTGGCGCGACCTTCCGGCGGCTGGACTTACGTGAAGCCATTCGCGAATTTAATCCCGACTTGGCGCAGGCCGACTTAGAGAGCCGCGAGGTCTTGGAGGCCGCATTGAAGGAGCGCAATCTGAAAGTGCCCTCCGGTGGTGTGGGCAAACTTCAGCTAGAGCTGTTTGAAGAGACGGTAGAGCATCGCTTGTTGCAACCGACTTTTGTTTATGGCTACCCGGCTGAAGTCTCTCCATTGTCCCGTTCGTCCGATTCCAACCGCGAACTGACGGATCGATTTGAACTCTTCATTGCGGGGCGGGAAATCGCTAATGGGTTCTCTGAGCTCAACGATGCCGAAGATCAGGCAGCGCGCTTCCAGGCCCAAGTTGAAGCCAAGGACGCGGGGGATGATGAGGCGATGTACTTCGATGCCGATTATGTTCGCGCTCTGGAGTACGGAATGCCCCCAACGGCCGGAGAAGGCATCGGTATCGACCGTCTGGTGATGTTGCTCACCGATGCGCCATCCATTCGTGATGTGTTGTTGTTCCCGCAGCTGCGTCCAGAGCAGCCGGCAGGTTAACCTCACCTTGTGAAATTCGGTTGCCACCGGGGCTCAAATCCTGAGCTCTGGTGGATGCGCTTGCTCAGGCTCAAGTGCTGCGTAAGGACTGAGCCACCGTCCATCCTGGTTTTAAGGGCAAAGGCGCCTGCGCAAAGGCATCTGCTGGCGGCTGCGGGCCAATGGTTGTGACCAGCCGGCGAGGTGCGCGGCCACGGTAATGTACTCTGGAGATGATTTCCTGGCCGGGGTAGCAGCCTTTATGGAGCGCTAGCTCCTGGCCTGTGCGAAGTCCCAGGCTCTGTGGAATCTCGCTGCCAGCGCTCAGGCCTGGCCATTGGGCGACTCCGCTAAGCATTCGCATTGCCAGCCAAGCCTGAGCATCTACTGTGTTCGCGGCATCGAGCTCGGCCTTGTGACGAGCTTCCAGTAGGCGGCTGCGTGTGTCGAGTTCTATGCCCGGCAGTTCTGGCCGCGCGTTGCCAGCGCTGTAGTCAAGTAGGCCCAAAGGGCAGGGGGCTTGGTCGATGTGCACGGCGGAGCGCAGCACATACATCCGCAGTTTCTGCCACTCGACTACGGCCGCATTGGGTACCAGAGCACGCCACTCATGGGCTTGTGCCTGCCAAATGATCAGCATGCAGCGGACGCGTCCCTTGGCATCGCACCAAACGCTGTCATAGGCATGGCCTATCGCAGCCTTAGTCAGGTCACGGCTCAGCTGTGCCTGCAAAAACGCATCTACATCGTCGCCGTGTAGCGTAAAAGCCTGATAATAGGAGCTGATATCACAAAGGTGAAGGTCTGGCATGCAATCAGATAACAATCAATCGAAGGTCGCAAAGCTGGCGAAATCAGCGCTGGAAGGCTATCCTAAGCAGGCTGAGTCGTCAGCTGATGATACGCCACATGCGGGCGAATCTGAGGCGCAAGGCGAGCGACTTCCCCAAGGGGTCAATTCTCGGGAGATTGGGGGGCCGCGTGGACCAGAACCGACCCGGTATGGCGACTGGGAACGGAAAGGTCGCTGCATCGATTTTTAGTCGCGGCAGCGTCGGTCTGCCCGACCTGATTACAACTTCCGGAAAAGGACAACATGGCTATTGACACCCAAGGGCGGCCTTTATCGCCGCACCTCCAGGTATATAAACCGCAGCTTGCGTCAGTTCTCTCCATCTCTCACCGCGCTACCGGCGTGGCAAACGCGGTGGGAAGTTTCGGCTTGGTTTGCTGGCTGATTGCTGCGGCTCAGGGCCCCGAAGCCTTCGCGGCCGTGCAAGGCTTCTACGCAAGCTGGTTCGGTCAGCTTCTGCTGATGGGCTGGAGCTTCTCGGTGTTTTATCACCTGAGCAACGGCGTCCGGCATTTGGTCTGGGATACCGGCCGAGCACTCGACATCGACAGTGTGAACCGCACCGGCAAAATCATGCTGGCTTGCGCGGCCGTACTGACCGCCTTGACCTGGATTGGCATTCTGTCCTGAGGGGAATTTCTATGAGTTATCGCTCTCCGCTCGGTCGCGCACGCGGCCTGGGCTCGGCTAAGTCGGGCTCTGAACATTGGATGATGCAGCGGCTAACCGCCGTGGCCTTGGTGCCCCTTATTTTGTGGATGGTCTGGTCGCTGTTGTGCATGGCAGGCGCTCCACACGCAGAGGTGGTGGCGTGGGTCGGGCAGCCGCTGGTGGCTACGACGCTCATCGGGCTCATCGCGGCGATGTTTTATCACGCGCAGCTTGGCGCCCAAGTTGTCATCGAAGACTACGTTCATCACGAAGGCCGCAAAGTGGCGGCGTTAGTGGGCATCAAACTCCTTGCAGCTGCTGCTGCGCTGGCCAGCATTGTCAGCGTTTTGCTTATCGCCTTGCGCTAACCCACATTTTTTAAGGAAAGACGACCAAATATGAGTTCGACTTACCAAATTACTGATCATGTCTACGACGTTGTCGTCGTAGGAGCTGGCGGCGCAGGTCTGCGCGCTGTCCGCGGTTTGGCTCAGGCTGGCTTGTCCACAGCTTGCATCACTAAAGTGTTCCCTACGCGCAGTCACACTGTGGCGGCACAAGGTGGTGTTTCCGCCGCATTGGGGAATATGGGTGAGGACGATTGGCGTTGGCACATGTATGACACCGTCAAGGGGTCTGACTGGTTAGGCGACCAAGACGCGATTGAGTATATGTGTCGTGAGGCCATCCCCTCCATCATTGAATTGGAGCATGATGGCGTGCCGTTCTCGCGTACGGAAGACGGCCGTATTTACCAACGCCCATTTGGCGGCATGACCACACGTTTCGGTGAAGGGACCGCCCAGCGCACCTGCGCTGCGGCTGACCGCACGGGGCACGCGATGCTCCACGCGCTCTATCAGCAAGCTCTGAAATACAAGGCGCAGTTCTTCGTAGAGTACTTCGCCATTGATTTGCTGATGAGCGACGACGGCGAATGCATTGGCGTCATCGCCATGGATATGGCTACAGGTGAGTTGCATCGCTTCCGCGGGCAACAAACCATCTTGGCCACAGGTGGTTATGGGCGCGCCTTCTTCAGCTGCACCTCCGCGCATACTTGTACTGGCGATGGTAACGGCATGGCCATGCGAGCTGGCGTGGCGATGCAGGACATGGAATTCGTTCAGTTCCACCCCACGGGCATTTACGGTGCAGGCTGCCTGATCACCGAAGGTGTGCGTGGCGAAGGCGGCATTTTGCGCAACTCTGAAGGCGAGCGTTTCATGGAACGCTACGCACCCAATGCCAAGGACCTCGCTTCCCGAGACGTGGTGTCTCGCTCCATGTCCATGGAGATACGGGAAGGCCGGGGTGTTGGTCCCGAAAGCGATCATATCTTCCTGCACTTGGAACACTTGGGCCCAGAAGTGATTGAAGAGCGTCTGCCAGGTATTGCGGAAACCGCAAAAATCTTTGCCGGCGTTGATGTGTCCAAACAGCCTATTCCGGTAATACCGACGGTTCACTACAACATGGGTGGCACGCCGGCCAACTACAAAGGCGAAGTCGTGACGCTCCGCGACGGCGACCCCAATGCTGTTGTACCAGGCCTGATGGCCATTGGGGAGAATGGCTGCGTCTCCGTGCACGGCGCGAATCGCCTCGGCTCGAACAGCTTGCTCGATTTGGTGGTGTTCGGCCGCGCTGCGGCCAAACATTGTGCGGAAATCGTCAAACCCGGCGCCTCGGTGCGGGAGTCCAGCAAAGAAGCAGACGACAAGGTGCTCGCTCGCCTGGATCGCTTCCGTCATGCCAAGGGCAGCAATGCTACGGCCGCCGTGCGTTTGGACATGCAAAAAGTGATGCAAGCCCATTGCGCGGTGTTCCGCACGGGTGAATCCCTCGACGAGGGTGTTGAGAAGCTCAACAACGTCATTGATTCCTTTGCGGATGTTGGGATTCAGGACCGTTCTATGGTCTGGAATACCGATCTCATCGAAACCTTGGAGCTGGACAACCTGCTAAGTCAGGCGCTGGTCACCATCAAAAGTGCCCAGAACCGTAAGGAAAGCCGCGGTGCGCAAGCCCGTGAAGATTTCCCGGATCGGGATGACGAAAACTGGATGAAGCACACCTTGGCCTGGCAGACCGGACCCAAAGAGGTCAAGATCGATTACCGGCCGGTGCATATGGAAACCCTAACGAACGATGTGGAAGTGATTCCGCCGAAGAAGCGCGTTTACTAAAGCGCTGCTGGCGATCAATCACGACCACATTCGAGGATAGTTCATGGCTAAATTTACCCTTCCTGGAAACAGCAAGATCAAAACAGGTCGACATTTCCCGGCGCCCGAAGGGGCGACGCGGATCAAGACCTTCAAGATCTACCGCTATGACCCAGATTCCGGAGATAACCCCCGGACGGATACCTACGACATTGATCTGGATAGCTGCGGGCCGATGGTGCTCGATGCCCTGATCAAAATTAAGAACGAGATCGACCCAACACTGACCTTCAGGCGCTCCTGCCGCGAAGGCATCTGTGGGTCCTGCGCCATGAATATTGGCGATCGCAGCGGCGGAACGAATACGCTGGCTTGCACCAAAGCCATCGAGGACTTCGATGGCGATATCCGGATTTACCCACTACCGCACATGCCGGTGGTGAAAGATCTGGTTCCCGACTTGACTCACTTTTACGCTCAGTACGCCTCAATCGAGCCCTGGATCAAAACGGATTCTGCTGCACCCTCGAGGGAGCGGCTGCAATCTAAGGAAGAGCGAGCCAAGCTTGACGGGTTGTACGAGTGCATCCTGTGCGCCTGCTGTTCGACCAGCTGCCCCAGCTACTGGTGGAATGGCGACCGTTATCTCGGCCCAGCCATCTTGCTGCAGGCTTATCGTTGGTTGGCGGATTCACGGGATGAAGCCACTGGTGAGCGCTTGGATGCCTTGGAAGACCCCTTCAAACTCTATCGCTGCCACACCATCATGAACTGCGCGAATACCTGTCCTAAGGGTTTGAACCCGGGTAAGGCGATTGCGGAGACGAAGAAGATGATGTTGGAGCGGCAGGTCTGAGGGCGTCGGCATGATGCCAGTGGGCCAATTACGTTGGCGTTGTCGGCGTGGGATGCGAGAGCTTGATCGCGCCTTCAACTACATTCTTGATGAAGAGTATCCATATCGCGGAGAAGGCTTTCAGAGCACCTTCGAGGCGTTTTGTGATGAGCAAGATCCAGACATACTCGCGATGCTCTCAGGCCGCTTAGAAGTTCCCGAGGCTTACCTCGAACTGGTCACTTTGATGCGCCAATGTGGAGCCAAGCTTCCGGGCTCCAACTAAGTTCGGAGCCAAGCTAAGAACGCGGCCCTAGAGGCCGCGTTTTTTATGCCCGCGGCGACAGCATTTTCCTCGCGGCGCGGACGATGTGCGCAGCGATCTCAGCCAAGCCCCGGCGCCTAAGTTCGCGCATAGCCTGCGTTGGATGCAGGATGTTGTTGCGTTGAAGCCTGAGCGATCGACAATGGCTGTGCTAGAGCTAGCCACTCCTCCTAGGAGAGGGTGCCGGGACTAAGGATGGTGTTTTCAGCATCTTCAAGCGTGTTGGGATAATCGCGGTTGAAATGCAGCCCGCGCGATTCATGACGCTGCTGGGCGCAGCGTATGATGAGTTCGGCGACCAGGGACAAATTCCGCAGCTCAATGAGGTCGGGCGTGAGCTTAAAGTTGCCGTAATACTCCTGAATCTCCTGGCGGAGTAGGTCAACCCGCCGGGCGGCGCGCGCAAGCCGGCGATCAGTGCGGACGATGCCCACGTAATTCCACATCGTTCGGCGGATTTCCTGCCAGTTATGGCTGACAACCACCTCCTCATCGGAGTCGGAGACCTGCGAGTCATCCCAGTCCGGTAGGCGATTGACGCGGCGACCCTCTGACCAATGACGGGCAATGTGCTGAGCGCTAGCACGACCAAACACCAAGCATTCCAGCAGTGAATTACTTGCCATGCGGTTAGCGCCATGCAGTCCGGTACAGGCGGTTTCGCCGATGGCGTATAGGTTAGGAATATCGGTCTGCCCGTCGAGGTTGGTCAGAATACCCCCGCAGGTGTAATGGGCGGCCGGCACGACAGGAAGCGGTTCCTGTGTCATGTTTAAGCCAATCTCAAGGCAGCGCGCATGAATCGTGGGGAAGTGGGTGCGGATAAACTCGGGGTCTTTGTGGGTGACATCGAGATACACATGATCCAGCCCCAGCCTTTTCATTTCGGCGTCGATGGCTCTGGCGACAACGTCGCGCGGCGCGAGCTCGGCGCGCTCGTCGTAGCGCGGCATGAAGCGTTCACCATCGGGTAAACGCAAGATGCCTCCCTCTCCGCGGACCGCTTCAGAGATGAGGAATGACTGGGCATTTTGGTGATAGAGGATGGTGGGATGGAATTGCATAAATTCCATATTCGCCACGCGACACCCGGCCCGCCAGGCCATGGCAATACCGTCCCCGCTCGATCCGGCAGGGTTCGAGGAATACAAATACGCGAGATTCGCTCCGCCGGTAGCTAATACGACGGCCCGGCCGGGGAGGGTGTGGACTTTATGCTGGCCGTGGTCATAGACCCACACGCCCTCAACCAAGCCGTTCTGGCAGATTAAATCGACTGCCGTGAGCTGCGGCTGCAGTCGGATACGTGGCTCGGCTTTGGCAGCGTCCACCAAACTCGTTTCTACAGCCTGCCCGGTGGCATCTGCTGCGTGAATCACGCGCCTTGCGCTATGTCCGCCTTCGCGCGTGAGATGAAAATCCTTGGTGGAGGCATCCCGCGTAAAAGGAACTCCAAGTTCATCGAGCCACCGAATCATGCTGGGGCCGCTTTCTACGGCAAAGCGGACGGTGTCCTCGTTACATAAGCCGCCTCCGGCGATCAATGTGTCTTGAACATGGGCTTCGGTGGAGTCCTTGGCGGAGAGAACCGCCGAAATGCCCCCTTGCGCGTACCAGGTACTTCCGTGCTGAAGGGAACCTTTGGCGATAACGACACTCTCAAAGCCGAGTTCGGCCAAATGTAAGGCCGCCGTTAAGCCGGCAGCGCCGCTGCCAAGAATAATGACCGGAACAGAGGTATCAGGCATGACTGCAGTGCTGGTTGGAAATCCGGCCGATTGCTACACTGAGACAACCGGAGTAGTTGGCAACAATAACAGGGAGAATGGTCGTGCCACAGCGCGCGAGGTCACAACGCACGCGACACCTAGGCGAGCAATGACGACCGACTCGGATATCGATCAGGCTTTGGTCCAGCGGGCCCAGGCTGGCGATCCGCGTGCTTTTGATGCCCTGATTCTCAAATACCAACACCGTATCCTGCAGTTGGTTACGCGCTTTGTGAACGAAGCAGATGCGCCAGATGTGGCCCAGGAGGCCTTTCTGCGAGCATGGCGTGCGATTAACAAATTTCGCGGCCAGAGCGCGTTTTACACCTGGCTGTATCGTATCGCCATCAATACCGCTAAAAATTGGCTTGTGAGTCGCTCTAGACGGCCAGCAGCACAGGATTTTGATGTGCAAGACGCCGAAGACTTTGGCGTGAGCGAGCAGCTGCAGGAACGAGATACACCAGAGCACCTTGCTTTGAGTGATGAAATCCGTCAGCAGGTGCAGGACTCGCTGAAGAATCTTCCCGAAGATTTGCGCACCGCCATTACGCTGCGCGAACTCGATGGCTTGAGTTACGAGGAAATTGCTCAGGCCATGGACTGTCCTATTGGCACAGTGCGCTCAAGAATATTCCGCGCGCGCGCGGCCATCGACGACCACATTGCTCCGCTCCTTGATTAAACTGCCGAATATGAATGCATCCCTAGAGAACGCCGAGCGACTGTCTGCTTTTTTGGATGATGAGTTGGCATCTACCGACGTTGATGCGCTGCTCGATGCCCTAGAGAACCCAGCCTGTCGGCAGCAAATGTTGCGTTTCTCCGTTCGCGAACAACTTGCACAAGGTGCCCAGCTACCCCGCAGCGCAGCAGATGACCTCGGTATGCGCTTACGCCCGCAGTTGCAGGCGCCAACCGAAGTTGCCAAGTCACAGCCTCAGCGCTGGCTGCCACGCATTGCAGCTTTATTCCAACCAGCCGTGTGGATTCCGGCGGGTGGTCTGGCGGCCTCGGCGCTGGTCGGCGTCGTAGCTTGGCAATTGAATGCTCCGCTACAAACCCCTGCTAACACCGCTGTAGGCAACCAGACAGCATCTGCCGTCTCAGCTCCAGTTGCGGCGCTGGCCACTGCCAATGAGTTGCCTGTGAGCTTGGTAAGCGCTCAGGCCAACTCACAAACTATGACCGTGAGTGCGGGATCCCCGCGAGAACTTGTTATTCCCGCACCTGATAACTCCAAGGAAATCGAGCAGCTGTATTTACAGCATGCCCGCTTTCGCGGAGGGTATTTATTGAGTACGCCAGCGGCCTTCGCCCGAGTCGGTGTGCAGCCCAGCATGGCCACTCAGGTTTCTACACAAGCCGATCCTTAAGCATCTTTTTCCTGAGACAACGGTAAGCCAAGGAATGCACTCCGCCGTGGCCTGGTTGCGTTGCCAAACTCTGTTGTTCCTGCGCCTCACGCTTCTTGCTGCCCTATTGACGCCGAGCATGGGCGCGTATGCCGCAGGCGTGGGCTGGGAATGGCTATCGCGAATGAATGATGCGGTACGGACCCAGACCTACACTGGCACGGCGCTCATGCGTAGCGGTGATCGCGTCGAAACGTTGCGTATTGCGCATCGATACCGTCAGGGCGATGAGCAGGAGCGCATTGTTTCCTTGTCGGGGGAGCGTAGGGAGGTGCTGCGCCGCGATGGCGAAGTTCGTGTGCTGCTGCCTGACCAGGGTTTGATGATTGTCGAGACGGATCCCGGTCGGGGTTTGTTGCCGGTTCTGGGAGAAGCGGCAGTTCAGGACTTGGACCAGCACTACTCCGTTACTGTCCTCGCACAGTCAGGCCGAGTGGCCTCCAGGGCTACGCGCCAACTCCGTATAGAGCCACGAGACAATTGGCGCTGGGGCTACATGCTGGAACTGGATCGCGACACGGCTATGCCCTTGGAGCTCAGGGTTTTGGGGCCACAAGGTGTGACTCTGGAGCATGTGCAGTTCGTCGAGTTGAGCATGCTCGACATGATCGCTGATGCGGAATTGGAATCGGCTATTGACCACCAAAAGCTAGAGGTTGTGCGGGCCGATATCGCACCTCCAGACCCGCAGCAAGCCGCTCCGTTCCAGTCCTGGGATGTGGCCCAGCCCCCTCCCGGCTTTCGTTTGAGCACGCGGACTTGGACCACCCTGCCGGGCCTGCCTCAGGCCGTCGCGCACTGGGTCTACAGTGACGGCCTCGCGACCGTATCGATATACGTCAGTCCACGAAACCAACAAGTGCCTATACCCCCGTCGCAAATGGCAGATGGAGCGGTCAGTACAGTTCGTCGATATATGCAGGATATTTCAGTGACAACGATGGGCGAGGTGCCCTTACAAACGGCGCGACGCTTCACTCAGTCTCTGGGCCCGGCAGCTGAGTCATCTCGATGAATCGGGCTGTGCGGGCATCGGCCCGCGTTTGTGCGCAGGAGCCGACGTCGATTTGGCTGGATATGGCGCCAGTTCCAGGCTGCGAGCGCTGTGCGCGGGGCGAAGGCTGCGGCGGAGGCATATTCCATCAGTTAGTTCGGCGAGGCGGTGGGCGCTTGCGGGTCCCCGTTGTGGGTGAACAGTTCCAGGTCGGCGAGCTGGTCTGGCTGGAAGTCGACGATACTGCTCTCAGTCATCTGTCTCTTTGGGTTTGGGGGCTGCCACTACTAGGTATGCTGCTGGTGGCCGTCACCTGGGCTTCTCTGTCTGGTCTGCCGGCAGCGCTGATAAGTATTGGTATAGGGCTAATCGTCATAGCCCTGCATCGCTACGGGCTGCGCAATAGCACCGTGCCGCTGAAGGTGCGCCGGGCCAGTACGCTCAGCGCCGACGCGGGGCAGGCTTCGGCGTGTCTATAGTTTTTTACAGTCGTTGGGACTGCCCTTTGTGCGACGACGCTTGGGAATGGTTGCAACAATGCTGTACGGCCAAGGTTGATTGGCGAGACATATCTGCCGACCCGGCCTTGGAGCAACGCTATGGATGGTCGGTGCCCGTGCTAGTGCTTAATGATGGCCAGGAATTTTGTTTGGCCGACCCTGAGCAGCGTCGTGCGGCTCAGTTAGCTTTGGCGTCAATCGTGGGAGCGCCAGGATAGGTAGACAAGCTAGACCGCGCCGGCCGACCGGCTTGGCCCGTTCATTCATCCTTATGTGCCCCGCGGACGTAACTGCTCTTACCAACGCGCACCCGAGTCGCCAGCGGATACGGAGCATGCAGCGCGCCTGATTGGTGCTCAGCGAGGACTGCCGAAGACGATATACTTGTGGGTTGGGATGCCGTTTGAATACCAACTACCGCGCGTTCGCGCAGCTCGCTCCCAGGGCTGTTGCAGCGCATTCTCCCTCCCTTATTGCGAGCCATAGGCCTTTATGCAAAGCCGGATTCGGAATTTTTCCATCATCGCTCACATTGACCACGGCAAATCCACCCTGGCTGATCGATTCATTCAGGTCTGTGGAGGCTTGTCCGAGCGTGAAATGGCCCAGCAAGTGCTGGATTCCATGGATATTGAGCGTGAGCGAGGAATCACGATCAAAGCGCAGTCGGTGCGCTTGAAGTATGTGGATCCTCAAGGAGAAGAGTGGCAGCTCAACTTAATTGATACTCCTGGACACGTCGACTTTTCCTACGAGGTGTCACGCTCCTTGGCCGCATGTGAAGGCGCCTTGTTGGTCGTGGATGCCTCGCAGGGCGTCGAGGCGCAAAGTGTTGCCAACTGCTACACCGCTATTGAGCAAGGGCTGGAAGTGTTGCCAGTGCTCAATAAAATCGATCTGCCCGCGGCTGAGCCTGCAAGGGTGGCTGCGCAAATCGAGGATGTGATTGGCATTGAAGCTACGGATGCTCTGCAATGCAGTGCGAAAAGTGGCTTGGGCGTGGACGCGGTGCTGGAAAAAATCGTCGCGGCGATTCCTGCGCCGCAGGGCGACCCAGAAGGCCCCTTACAGGCCTTGATCATGGACTCTTGGTTCGATAACTACCTGGGCGTGGTGTCTTTGGTCCGGATCGTCAATGGGCGTCTGGCCAAAGGCGACAAAATGCTGGTGATGAGTACCGGCAAAACCCATGAGGTGGGTGATGTCGGCTTTTTTGGCCCCAAGAGCGTGTCTACGCCCTCATTGGAGTGCGGCGAGGTTGGCTTTGTGGTGGCCGGCATCAAAACCGTTGACGGTGCGCCAGTGGGGGACACCCTCACCCTGGCAGATCGTCGTTGCGAGAGTCGTGTGCCGGGCTTCCGTAAGGTACAGCCACGTGTTTTTGCCGGACTGTACCCCATCTCCTCCGATGATTTCGAGGATTTCCGCGAAGCTCTGCAAAAGCTCAGCCTGAATGACTCTGCACTCGCATTTGAACCAGAAACCTCAGGCGCCCTGGGCTTTGGGTTTCGTATTGGGTTCTTGGGCATGCTGCACATGGAGATCGTGCAGGAGCGCCTAGAGCGCGAGTACAACCTGGATCTCATTTCCACCGCGCCAACGGTGATCTACCGCGCCGTGATGCGCGACGACGACATTCTGGAGATTGAAAACCCAGCTGAACTGCCAGAGGCGGGTAGCTACCAAGAGCTACGCGAACCTTTGATCTCGGCTCGTCTGCTCTTGCCGGAGGAGTATGTGGGTGCGGTCATGCAGCTCTGCATCGAAAAGCGCGGTGTGCAAAAACGGATGACTTACCATGGTCAGCAAGTCTCCATGGAGTATGAAATGCCTATGGCCGAGGTGGTCATGGATTTCTTCGACCGTTTGAAGTCTGTGAGTCGAGGCTATGCCAGCTTTGAATATGATTTTTTGCGTTTTGAAGCAGCCGATTTGGTCAAATTAGATGTGATGATCAATGGTGATCGGGTGGATGCACTCGCCAGCATCGTGCACCGCTCCAACGCGGAGCGCCGTGGCCGTGATCTGGTGGAAAATCTGAAAGAGATCATCCCTCGGCAAATGTTTGATGTCGCTATTCAGGCGGCGATTGGCGGTCGCATTATTGCCCGTAGTACCGTCAAGGCATTGCGCAAAAATGTCACCGCCAAGTGTTATGGCGGTGATGTGAGCCGCAAACGAAAACTGCTCGAAAAGCAAAAGGCCGGCAAGAAGCGCATGAAGCAGTTCGGCAAAGTGGAAATTCCACAGGACGCATTTTTAGCAGTCCTTCGCCGCGACTGACCCCTGAACTAAAGGAACCTTGCCGGTGCCCCAGGATATTCATTTCGATTTCTCAGCAGCATTGCTGCTGCTCACCTTAATAACGGGCGCAGTTGTCGCGCTGGAGCGCTTCTGGTTAGCGCCACGGCGAGAGGCAGGTGCGGCGCAGCCCTGGGGGGTGGAAACCAGCCGTTCATTTTTCCCGGTATTGCTGTTCGTACTGTTGCTGCGTTCTTTCGTGGTGGAGCCTTTTCGGATTCCGTCGGGGTCTATGTTGCCCACGCTGGAAGTCGGCGACTTCATCTTGGTCAATAAGTTCGCCTATGGCCTGAAGATGCCGGCTCTGCACTTCACCTTAGTGCCTACTGGCAGCCCCGAGCGCGGAGACATTGCGGTTTTTCGGTTTCCAGAAGACCCTAGCAAGGATTTCATCAAGCGTATCGTGGGCATGCCGGGGGATACGCTGGTGTATATGGATAAGCATCTGTACATCAACGGTCAGAAGATGGAGCAACTGCCTCTAGGGGCTTACCCCATCAGCATGCGGGGTCGTGACTTGATATTCGAGCGCCGCGAGGAAAATCTGGCCGGCCGAGTCCACGATATTTTGGTGGGGCGTCCACGCCCAGGGGAGGATACCCGCGTGACTATTCCCGAAGGGCATTACTTTGTTATGGGCGACAATCGTGACGGATCAGATGACTCGCGCCGTTGGGGCTTCGTGCCTGAGCGCAGCTTGGTTGGTCGGGCCTTTTTCATTTGGATGAGCTGGAACCCGCAGTTAGGTCGTCCAGACTGGTCACGCATTGGCAACACACTGCCATGACCGCTAGGCGCGCATGGGCTAATCTGGCGACTTTTGCCAAGCAAGGAGCGTGGGCATGCTAAACATGCGTTCGCAACGAGGTAGCGCGTATAGCAAGCTATTTACACTTGTCATGCTGGGCGCTGCCGTGCTCGTTGGCTTGAGGGTGGTGCCTATTTATCTCAACGAGGTTAAGGTTCAATCCGCCATTAAGGGTGTTGCCAGTACCCCCGAAGCGCGCAGCGCGAATGTATCGGTCGGGCAATTGCGTAGCATGTTGCAGCGGCGTTGGGATGTGGACGATGTGCGCACCCTCAAAGTCAGTGACATCAAATTTGTGCGGAGTAACGAGGGCCGTTTGATGCGCTATGACTATGTCGCACAAACGGAGCTGTTCGCAAACTGGTCTCTTAGCATTCGCTTTACCAACGATATCTATCTCGGAGAGGGCTCCTGAACCATTGTTTAGGGCATCAGTTCGCGCAGCCTGAGCTGTTGGAGCTGGCATTAACTCACCGCAGTGCCGGATCACCGCACAACGAGCGCTTGGAGTTCCTGGGGGATGCGCTGCTGGGCGCTTTCATCGCGCAGGAGCTTTATCGGCGTCAGCCTATGGCTAGCGAGGGGGAGCTCACCCGCTGGCGAGCGCATTTAGTCCGTGCCGAAACCTTGGCTGAGCTGGCGATGGAGCAGGGTCTGGGTGAGCACTTGCGCATGGGGCCGGGTGAACTCAAAGCGGCTGGCTGGCGCCGTCACTCCATGCTGGCCGATGCTTTGGAAGCGGTCATCGGTGCCATTTACGAAGATGGAGGTAATGCGGCAGTGCATACGGCACTGGCGACCCTTTATGCGCCGCGCTGGGATACCTTGCCTAGTGCAGACGCGCTCAAAGATGCCAAGACCCGCTTACAGGAATGGCTGCAGGCGCGCAGTTTGGCGCGGCCGGAGTACAGCGTCATTGATGAAAGTGGCCCGGCGCACAAGCGCAGCTACACCGTGCGTGTGCAAGTTGCGCTGCAAACGGGTCAGCCTGTGATTCAGGAGCAAGCCTTGGCCCGGAGTCGCCGTGCCGCCGAGCAGAAGGCCGCAGAGAAAATTCTTGCTCAGCTCAAGGAGAGTCAGGCATGACCCAACGCTGTGCAACAGTCGCGATCGTTGGTCGGCCCAATGTCGGCAAGTCCACTTTGCTAAACGCCTGTGTGGGGGCGGGTTTATCAGCGGTTTCCCCCAAGGCGCAAACCACCCGCCAGCAAGTCATTGGTGTTTGGACTCAGGACGATACTCAACTGGTGTTTTTGGATACGCCAGGTCAGGCTCCGGAAAAGAATCAGACTCTTAATCGCTTACTAGACCGTAATGCCGTCGCCGCACTGGCTGATGTCGACATCGTTTTATGGGTGTTAGAGGCAGGGCGCCGCATTGGCGCTGACCAGACTGTGGCTGAGCGCCTGGTCGCCCGGCAGCCAAAATGTTTGGCCATCGCCTTGAACAAAGTGGACAAACACAGCGACAAAACTCGCTTGTTTCCGGAGCTTGCGGCGCTGCAAAAGGACTACGATCCGGCCTTGTTGTTTCCCATGTCCGCCCGCCGCGAGGCGGATGCTGCGCGCTTATGTGAGGAGCTGACCAAGCTCGCCCCGGAGGGGGGCTGGCTGTATGCGGCTGATACCCTCACGCCCCACCGCGGCGAATTTTTGATGGCTGAGAAAATCCGCGAGCAGCTGTTCTTGGGCTTGCATCAGGAGTTGCCTTATCGGCTAGCGGTGACCATCGATCAGACCCAGGAAGAGGGGGCAACGCTGATCGCCTATGCCACCATCTGGATGGATCGCGCCAGTCATAAGCCTATTATTCTGGGCCGCGGCGGGCAGCAGCTGCGCCGCGTCCGGGAAGCGGCCGAGGCTGATTTAAGCCGGCTTTGGGACCGTCCCGTGCGCCTGCATTTGTGGTTGAAGTTGCGGGAAGGTTGGGCCGAAGACCAAGCGGTGATTCGCACCTTGGGCGCGAGCGACTAATGACGGCGACCTCGTATGAGGATCATGCCTATATCTTGCAACGTTTCGCCTGGAAGGAGAGCAGCTTTGTGCTGCGCGTTCTCACCCGCGAGCACGGCCGAATTAGTGTGGTCGCGCGCGGCATGCGCGGTGGGCGCCGCAAGCATGCGGTACTACCCGGTCAACGCTCCTTATTGCACTGGAGCCCCGGCCGGGAGTTAGGACGTCTGCTCAGCCTAGACCTTCTGCCACCGCCGGTGCCTATGTTGGCCGGTGAAGCTTACTTTGCCGCTCAGTATTTGGCTGAGGTCTTGCTCCAAGTATTGCCGGAGGGTGAGGCCGTGCCGGCAATATTCGATCTGTATGCAGCTGCCTTAGCCTCCTTGCATGACCAGCCCAAGTCTCTGGCGGCTCCGCTGCGAAGCTTCGAGTTTGGTTTGCTGCAAGCTCTTGGGCACGGCTTTTCGCTCAATATCGACCGCGATGGAAATGCCGTACGTCCCGAGCTGTGTTACAGCCTCATGCCTGAACAGGGCCTGTACCAAGATCCGCGGGGCGGCTTTAGCGGCGATACCTGGCTGGCGCTGGGGCAGGGCGCGCTGAGTGAGGCTGCGGCGCAGCAGTTACGTCGACCTTTGCAGGGGCAGCTGGGCAGCATCGTCGACTTGAGCCGGCTGCGCAGTCGAGAGCAATGGTTGGCTGCGCGCCGGCTACGCGAAGAGCACCAGCATTACTCCGGTGGCGATCAGTCCGGCACAAACTAGCTGCCGGCGGCTCAAAGAGTCTCCCAGGAACCACCAGGCAAAGACCATGATCCAGAGCGCAGCCGACTCATTGAGGACGGCGGCCACGGAGGCCTGGGTATAGCGATACCCTGCCAGCCACAGCAACATGGCCACATAGGTTCCTAGGAAACAACCGGTCAGCAGGAGTCCCCAGTGCTTAACCCCACTCCAGGCCTGGGCAGACCAGAGTCTGAATTGCGGCGCTGCACCCGGACGCTCCAGCCACAGCAGCAAGGGTAGGGTGCCCGCGATAGCTCGGTACCAAACGACGGTGAGGAATGACTGCTGTTCTAAGGCCGGCTTCACCATGACGACGCCAGCAGCCATGAGGGCCATGGCTGCCCCGGCGATGGCCATCCCACTCCAGGAAAAGCTGCCATGTTCCGCAGTTCCGACGGCCTTGCGCTGCAATAGGCCTACGCCAAGCAAGCCCACGAGAACTAAGCCCAAGCCTAACCATTGACCACGGGCCAAGGATTCACCCAACCAAATTCCTGAGAGTATGACCACCCAAGGGCTGTAGAGCATGCCAGCCAATCCTGCGCGGCTGGCGCCCAACATTTGGACGGCGCGCAGGTACAGGCCATCGCCAATGGCAATCCCAATAAATCCCGAAATGAGGCTGGCCCAGAGCGCAGATTGGGGCAAGCTAAAGGGGCTTCCGAAGGCCCACATCGTTGGAGTCAGGGCGGCCAGCATCACGGTGTTTTTGAGCAGGTTCAGATGCTGGGGTGACAGGCCCTGTCCAGCTTTACGAAACACGATGATGGCTAGGGCCCAGGCGATCGCGCACGCGAGTGAGTAAAATTCCCCTAGCCCCATGGCCTTATTCCCCCATTTTTCAACCGTATAAGGACGTTGCACTGCATGTCTGAATCTATTCGCCCTCTACGTCTTGGCGTCAACGTTGATCATGTCGCCACACTGCGCCAAGCGCGCGGCACGGCTTATCCCAGTCCGCTGACGGCTGCACTGATTGCCCAGGCGGCGGGCGCAGACAGTATCACGGTGCACCTGCGTGAGGATCGCCGGCACATACAAGAGCAGGATGTGAGTGATCTCATGGCCTCCTTAAGTGTGCCCTTGAACCTGGAGTGCGCTGCCGATGCTCAGATTATCGATCTGGCGACCCAGTGGCGCCCGCAGGCGGCATGTTTGGTTCCCGAAAAACGGGAAGAGCTCACCACGGAAGGCGGCCTAGATGTACGTGCCGGAGCCGAGCGTATTACCAAGGCCGTAGGCCGTTTGCGTGAGGTAGGGACGCGCGTTTCCTTGTTTGTTGAGCCAGATTTAGCGCAGTTGGAAGCCATTTTGGCGACGGGTGCGCAGGCCGTGGAAATCCACACAGGAACCTGGGTGGAGGAACGGGACCCCATGCGCCATGAGGCCTTGTTTAAGCAGATTGTCGAGTTCGCCGCTGAGGCGAGTGCGCGTGGCCTGCAAGTGCATGCCGGTCATGGGCTTACTGCGGAGAACGCGGGGCCGATTGCGCATATTCCAGAAATTGAGGAGCTCAACATCGGCCATAGCTTGGTCGCCGATGCTGTCTTGATTGGGATGGCGGCGGCCGTGGCGCGCATGAAAAATCTTTTGGTGAGCACGCGCATGATGCAAGGCCGAGAGCCGGCTCAGCCCGCGGCCAGTGCGCAAAGCTACTCCGCCTTGTGAGCCACCCCAAGCTCATCTAACAGTTGACGCACGCTGAGCTGTACCCGCGACATCATCTCGGCTAGCCGGCGGTCGTCCAAGTTGCGACTGTCGGCAAGGCTGCGTTCAAACACTGCCAAATCTCCCTGCAGGGGTTGCAGATGTAGAAACGCCGCTGTGCCATGGAGCTGGTGAGCGGCATCGCGTACATCGCGCAGCTGGCCGCGAATGAATGCTTGGTCCAAGGCCTGCCATTGCTGCGGTAGTTCCTCCCGCAGCAGATCGGCCATGTCCGGGTCATCCAGTAGCTGGCGCACGCTGCTGGGCTGCTGCGTAGAGGAGGCCTGCTGGCTGGCCGGGCGGCTATGGCGCGTGACGCGAAGGAGCTGGTCCATGTCAAAAGGCTTGAGCAGGATGGCGTCGATTCCCGCTTGCTTCCAAGCCTGTTCTTCACGGGTGTCCAGCCAAGCACTCATCCCGATGAGCATGGCCGGATGGTTGCTGCTGGCGCGCAGGGCTTTGGCGCATTCCAAACCGTTCATTTCCGGCATGTGATAGTCAAGCAAGACCAAGCTGGGTTTGAGCTCCTGCCAAACTTCTAAGGCCTGATGTCCAGTTTCCACGCAACTGACTTGGGCACCCAGCTTATGAAGTTGGGTTTGGAGAATGCGTAGGCCTGCGCGGTTGTTGTCGGCCACTAGCACCTGCGTATGAGCCAGAGGCTTGGGTACAGCTCCAGAGCGTGCCTGCGCCAAGCCCACTAACTGGTCATAGAGTGTGGCGCGAGGTGCGCCCTTGGCCAGCACGGCATCGGCGCCGCGTCGCTGCCAGCGTGCATGTTCACTGGCATCGATACTGGGGGTGAGCACCAGGATCGGGGGGCGCTGCTGCGCCGGTAATTCCAAAATTTGGCCGACGATGGTGGCATTGCTGGCCTGAGTGTCTAAGCCAAGAATCAGTAGCTCTGCAGGACACTGGGTGTTGGGGTCTGCCAGCGCATCGTGCAAGTCGGCCATGTGTGTCCACGTTCGCAAGTCCACATCCCAAAAGGTCAGCAAATGGGCCAGTGATTTGACCGAGTTTGGGTGATTATCGCTGACCCAAATGCGCTGTCCCCGCAGCCCATCCCAGCTAGGGTTGGCGCGGCTGCTGCGGTCCAGCTGGACGGGTAGGTGAGCGATAAAGGTGGAGCCGGATCCCGGCTGACTGTTGACCTCAATAGAGCCACCGAGCATATCCAGCAGCCGATGGACAATGGCCAGACCCAGACCTGAGCCCCCGGCACTACTACCAGCGACTTCAAATCGGCGCCAGGCCTGAAAGAGCTTTTGCTGCTGCTCCGAGTCTAGGCCACGCCCGGTATCCTCCACCTCCAGGCGCAGATTCAGAGAATCACCATCCTTCTTCTCCCGCAGCAGGCGCACGATAACTTCGCCTTGCTCGGTGTATTTGATCGCGTTCGACAGCAGGTTGGTGAGTACCTGGGCAATTCGTAACGGGTCTCCACGAAGCCGTGCAGGAACGTCGTGGTAGATCAAGGTATTGATCTCCAGCCTTTTCTCAAAGGCCAGAGGCGCTAGCAAGGCAACGGTATCTTCGACGATTTCTGTGATGTCGAACTGGGTGATTTGAGGCTGAAGCGCGCCAGCCTCAATCCGCGCAAGGTCCAACAAATTGTTGATCATTCCCAGCAAGTTGCGCGCGGAGCGGCTGATCACACCGGCGTATTCGCCGGTTTCAGGGCTGGCATCGTTGCGCTGTAGGAGGTCGGCGTAGCCCATGATCGCGGTTAATGGGGTGCGCATCTCGTGGCTCATCGTGCGTAGAAGATCGCCGCGGCCATCACTGAGTGCCGATTGGGCTTGATCTTCATGCTCGTATTTAGCCAACGCCGCTTTGAGTTCACGTATCTCCGCTAGGTACTGGCGGTCGCTGGAGGATTGGCGCTCTTGGAGGGCGCTGCGGGTGTGGCGTAGCCGCTCAGCTAGAATCAGAAGCTGAGCGCCGAGGCCAGCCAGCGGTTGGGGCAGGTGGGGCGGAGACTGTCCCAGTTGACCTTGATCTAGACTGCTGACCCAGCTTTGCAGGCGCCGCAGTGGACGGGACAGTAGCGGGGCGAATACCAAGGCAAAGGCGAGGCTTGCGAGTAATGGAGGCATTAAGGCGCCGAGCAGCATCACCGGAGCCTGGCTGGTGATGACCGGGATCAGGACCATTTCCACGATGGTGCCCTGATGTTCCACGGACCATGCTCGGCGTGGAAGCCAAAAGGGGATGGAGTCGGGACTGCGCGCGCGAGGTGAGTAAGAGCCATCCGCATAGGCGACTTGCGCCTGAGCGACGCGCGGGTGCTGGATGAGCCGAGCCGGGCTGATGGTATCCGGATCCATGGTGGCGAGTTGTGCTTGCGCTGCTAGCTCTAGGCGGAGTTGCATCTCTTCCGCGAGCCAGTTTTGGCGCAGGTTCCAGCCGCCGATCACAAGGCCAATACATAAGGCAAAACCAATCAACCAGCGCCCCGGATATCCGGTCCAGGCGCTGAGCAGCGTTCGGATCAAGCCATCACTCCCCATCTATGGATACGCAAGCTTAGCGTAGTGTCCTTATCGCAGAAGTCTGGAGCCAAGCTCAGCCCACAGATTCCTAAGAAAAAGGCCGTGCTCCCCCAAAGCCAGGCTGCGCATGCAGGCGTGGGCCTGGGAGCAGCATATGCTCAGAGGAGTTGAGCGCGGCGGATCTGAGGATCTGAGACAGGACCTGAGAGTGCGCAGAGTGGTCGGTTAAGCGCGGTGAAAGACCGACCAAGAGCGGATTTTAAGGTTGCTTGGCTCGGCCGCTGAAAGGGCGCTTGTGTGCATTCGTCATTTGATTCTCTGCATTGACGTTTTTTTGACGGCAGAGGTTGCACCCTATGCTCAACTCGTTCGCAAAGAGTCCTCCTGCTAACCGACGTCGACCATCCCCAAGTGTCCTCCCCTGTCGTGGCCAACAGCCACTCTAGACTCGGTTAGCATTGACCGCAGGTACTTCACCTGCGGTCTTTTTTTTGGGGGAGAGTGTTGGCTATGCGCCTGATCATTACGGGTCTTCTGCTGATTTTGTTGGGGTATTTGTTGTTCTGGCCGGTGCCGATCCAGCCGCAGGCCTGGCAGCCTCCGGAGCCGCCTGCGCGGAGCGGGGTGCTGGCGCAAAACACCCATCTTGAAGGGGCGCAACGTGTACTGCGCGAGCAGGGCTTTGGCGGCGAAGCTGTCGCACTCGATGCTCAAGGGCGCGTGTATACCGGCTTTGCCAATGGTGATCTGGTGCGGCTAGATCCTGCGACGGATGTTCATGTGTTGTTGGGCAACACTGGCGGACGGCCTTTGGGGTTGGCCTTAGACGCTCAGGAACAACTTTGGATTGCCGACGCGGAGCGTGGCTTACTGCGCTGGTCAGACGGGGAACTCACGGTAGAGCTCCGTGAAGTGGCAGGGGTTCCTTTGGGGTTCGCTGACGATTTGGTGATTGCTGACAATGGCACCATTTATTTGAGTGATGCCTCGGTTCGCTTTGACCACCATCATGTGCGTGCCGACTTCTTCGAGCATGCAGCCAATGGGCGGGTGGTCGCTTTTGACCCAGCAAATGGTGTGTCCCGGGTGGTGCTCGATGGTTTGTATTTCGCCAACGGATTAGCCTTAAGCCCTGGCGAAGATTTTTTGTTGATTAATGAAACCTCGCGCTACCGTACTCGGCGACTATGGTTGCGTGGTCCCCAAGCAGGCCAAGACGAGGTTTGGGCCAGTAACTGGCCCGGTTTCCCTGACAACATTCGGGTCGCAAGCGATGGCGGCTACTGGCTGGCCCTGTATGCCCCGCGCAACCCGATGTTAGATTGGGTGCTCCCGCGGCCATTTTGGCGCCGGGTGATATGGCGCCTGCCACGGTTTCTGCAGCCGGATCCGCCAGCGGTGGCCCATGTGCTGCACTTGGATGCGCAAGGCCGTATCCAAGGTTCTTTGCAAGGCCAAGGGCAAGGTGTTTTTGCTCCCATCACCTGCGTGGTCGAAGGCCCGAGACATCTATGGTTTGGCTCACTGAGCGCAGAGGGTTTGGCGCGCTTTCCGCTGTCGCAAGCGCTGTCTGCAGATTAGGATAGAGCCTTCGCAGTCTTGGCGAGGCCGGTACGGGCGTTGGCCCAGCACTGGGCTATGGCCATGCTCGCGACGTGTGGAGAACCTCTCATTGGGCCTGTGCTCAGGCCTTACAAGACAGATAAATAGGTAGTGCATGACAGTGTTTGAGGCCAATTTTGATGGGCTGGTGGGGCCGTCGCATCATTACGGCGGTTTAGCCCAAGGGAACCTTGCTGCTGCTGAAAATGCCGGGCAGCTCGCCAATCCGCGAGCTGCGGCGCTCCAAGGTTTGGCCAAGATGCGCACCGTGATGAACATGGGACTTGCGCAGGGCTGGTTGCCCCCGCCATTACGGCCGGACTGGCGCTTCTTACACGCACTGGGCTTTCGTGGTTCTCGCGCTCAGGTTTTGCAGCAAGCTGGCCGGGAGGCTCCGCAGCTCCTCCAAGCCGCGTATTCCGCTGCGAGCATGTGGACCGCAAACGCTGCGACTGTTGCACCCGCTGCCGATACCGAAGATGGGCGCGTCCACCTATCGGTGGCGAACTTGGTCAGTCAGGCGCATCGCGCACTCGAAGCGCGGCATACCACGCACCACCTTCGCGGCATCTTCGCGGACAAGCAGCGCTTTACTATCCATGAGCCGCTCCCGGCGGTACAGGAATTAGGTGACGAAGGGGCGGCCAACCATACTCGGCTTGGCTCGCGCTGGGATTGTCCAGGAGTGCATTTTTTCGTCTACGGGGCCCATGGGCAGAGATTCAGAGCCAGACAAACACAGGCAGCCTCACAGGCGATTGCACGTCGGCATACTCTGACGCCAGAGCATGTGGTGCTCGCCGAGCAGTCCGTGCAGGCCATCGATGCTGGGGTTTTCCACAATGACGTAATCTGCGTTGGGCATCGCCGTGTATTACTGGCCCACGCCAGCGCATTTTCCGACGCCGAACGGGTGTGCTCTGAGTTGCAGCTGGCGCTGCAGCGAGCGCAGTCCGAAGAGTTGCTGTTGTGCTGGGCCTCGGCTGAAGACTTTGGCTTGGATGCCGCCGTGCGCAGCTATGTGTTCAATAGCCAGCTGCTGGATACGCCGGATGGCGGCATTCATCTGCTGGGGCCGGCTAATATTCAGGAGCACCCAGGCGTTATGGCATGGCTGAACCGTCTTGTGGAGCAGGGCGTATTAGAGGCATGGAGCACGCTGGATCTATCGCAGAGTATGCGCAATGGTGGCGGGCCGGCCTGCTTGCGCCTCCGCGTCCCCCTCGCAGAGTCGGATTGGCTCAGCGTGCGTGAGCCCTCACGATGTAGTCCACAGCAGCTGGATGCCCTAGAGGGCTGGGTGCGCGCCCATTATCGGGACCGGCTCGAACCTAGAGATCTGCTAGATGTGACATTTGCAGATGAACTGGAAACGGCGCATCAAGCCTTAGCGGAGATCATGGCGTGGCCGGAATTGACCCAAGTTGCGTGAACTGGCGGTGCCTGACCTTTGCCGAGCTTAGCACTGCAGAGCTGTATGAAATGTTGGCCCTACGGGCGCGCGTTTTCGTCACTGAGCAGCGCTGTGCTTTTACCGACCCGGATGGGCAAGATGCCCAGGCGTGGCATGTTTTGGGGACAGCTGACGATGGGCAGTTGCTGGCTTATGCGCGGTTTTTTGGGCCCGACTCGCAGCCATCACAGGCGGCAGCGCCGAGCTCCGCCCGGAGTCCAGGTATGGCGTCCATTGGCCGGGTGGTCACTGCGCCAAGCGCGCGCGGCCGCGGACTCGGTCGACCGCTGATGCACTACACCCTGCAGCAGCTTTACGCGCATTGTGGCGCAGTGAGCGTGCAAATCGGGGCGCAGGTGCGCCTGCTGGACTTCTACTCCCGTTTGGGTTTTGTTCCAACAGCCAAGGCATTCTTGGAAGACGGCATCCTGCACCAATACATGCTGTTGAGCCCGGCTACTGAGAGCGAAACGCGCTAAGCCGCCTACTGCGCTAAACGATGCAGGTTGGATGAACCTACTGGGGTAGGTTTGTTCACTCTTACGGAAGTCGCTTGCCGCTCAGCGCTGCGGCCTGAGAGAGCAAATCACAAAAGACTTTGCCCACATTCAAAAACGACGCTATCATTACCGGCTTCGTCGCTGAGGTGACGAACATTGTGGTGGGCGTAGCTCAGTTGGTTAGAGTCCCGGATTGTGATTCCGGTGGTCGTGGGTTCGAATCCCATCGTCCACCCCACAAATAGCAAGCGTCGGCCTTCCCGCCATTGGAAGGCCGACGCTTTTTTGGGCCAGTAGCTCAATGGTAGAGCAGTTGACTCTTAATCAATTGGTTCGGGGTTCGAGTCCCTGCTGGCCCACCAGGTTACGGCATTGCGAAAGTGGCGGAATTGGTAGACGCGCTGGATTTAGGTTCCAGTGGGGCAACCCGTGAGAGTTCGAGTCTCTCCTTTCGCACCAGCCCGTATTTATTAGCACACAAATCAGCACATCAAATATGCAAGTTAGCGTAGAAGCTCTTGAAGGCCTGTCGCGCAAGATGCGCGTTGCCGTTCCCTCGGATGACTTTCAGCAGGCTTATCAGCAGTCTGTTCGCCAGTTATCGCGAACTGTCTCCATGAAGGGCTTCCGCAAAGGCAAAGTGCCAGTGCGAATCGTCGAGCAGCAGTATGGCGGTCAGGCGCGTCAAGACGCGCTGAGCCAAGTGCTTCAAAAAACGTACCCCGAAGCTCTTAAGCAAATCGACTTGCAGCCTGCGGGCCAGCCCGAGATCAGCTTCGATTCCCTCGAGGGTGAGGAAATCGTTTACACAGCCACTTTCGATGTGTTCCCGGACATCACGCTGACCGGGCTGGACGGCTTGGCGCTGGAAACTGCTTCCGTAGAGGTTGGCGATGCGGATGTAGATCGTGTCATCGAGGGGCTTCTGGAGCAGCGGCAGACCTGGCCGGAGTCGACAGAAGCTGCACAGGATGGCGATCGCGTGACTTTGGACTTCAAAGGCACCATCGATGGCGAGGAGTTCGCGGGTGGGGCTGGTGAGGACACCACCATCGTGCTCGGAGCCGGCCGTTTCCTCAAGGAGCTGGAAGACGGCATTGTGGGTATGCGCGCTGGCGAGCAACGCGATGTGCCCGTGACCTTCCCCGCGGATTACCACAACGACGATCTCAAGGGCAAAGCGGCGAGTTTTGCGGTCAACCTGAAGAAAGTAGAGTCGCCGGAAAAGCCTGAACTGGACGAGGAGTTCGTAAAGAGCTTGGGCGTCGAGGAGGGAGGCTTGGATGAGCTCAAGTCACGCATCCGTGACAATCTCACCCAAGAGCGGGATAAGTTGCAGGCGCAATGGCGCAAGTCGCAGATTCTGGAAGGCGTACTCAAAGCCAACCCCATCGATGTGCCAGGTGCATTGGTCACGGAAGAAACGGGTCGCCTGCGCCAGGAAACGGCGCGCAACATGAACATGTCCGGGCGTGGCCTGAGCGAAGAGCAGCTGGAGCAAATGATTCCTGACGCCGCGCTGGAGCCCCAGGCGAAGCAGCGCGCAGCGCTGGGTTTGCTGCTCAGTGAAATTATCAAGCAAGAAAAGCTGAGCGTAAGTGACGACAAAGTCGAAGAACGCCTGCAGCAAATGGCAGGCGACTACGAAGATTCTGATGCGGCTCTCAGCTACTACCGCGGCAACCAACAGTTCATGCAAGGCCTGCGGGCGGTGGTCCTCGAAGACCAGATCGTTGATATGTTGGCGGAAAAAGCAAAGACCACCGAAGTTTCGTTAAGCTTCGAGGAACTGACACAAAAGGTTCGCGGATAAATCTATGAATTACGTCCCCTACGTTCTGGAGCAAAGTGCACGCGGCGAGCGTGTTTTCGATATTTACTCCCGTTTGCTCAAGGAACGTGTGGTGTTTTGCGTGGGGCCCATCGATGACCACATGGCCAATGTGATCGTCGCACAGTTGTTGTTCTTGGAGTCGGATAACCCCGATAAGGACATTCACCTGTATATCAACTCTCCGGGTGGCGTGATTACGTCTGGGCTGTCGATCTACGACACCATGCAATTCATCAAGCCGGATGTGAGCACCATGTGCATTGGGCAGGCGGCCAGTATGGGCGCCGTGCTGCTTGCCGCAGGAGCGGCGAACAAACGTTACGCCTTACCGCATGCGCGGGTAATGATTCACCAGCCCCTTGGCGGCTTTCAGGGGCAGGCAAGCGATATCGAGATTCATGCGCGTGAGATTCTTTTCATGCGCGAGCGTCTCAACCAAATCCTCTCGCACCACAGCGGCAAGCCGGTGGACGAAGTGGCCAAGGACTCCGAGCGCGACTTCTTCATGAGCGCTGAAGCGGCCAGCGAGTACGGCCTGATCGACAAAGTCGTATCTGAGCGCGAAGGCGCTGCCGAGTAATTCGCTTGTGGGGCGCTGGCATAGATATTGCCAGCGTCCCCCATTAGGCGCAGGTACAACCCTGTCGTCACGATTGGTGCTATAACATCAGGACCTACTGTCCTCCGACGATCAATGAGCGAAGACAAGCGCGGCAGCGGCGGCCAAGGCCGTACTCTTTACTGTTCCTTTTGTGGCAAAAGTGAGCACGAAGTCCGGAAACTGATTGCCGGGCCTTCGGTGTATATTTGCGACGAGTGCGTGGAGCTGTGTAACGACATCATCCGCGAGGAGCTGCAAAGTCGACCGGAGCGAGCAGGCCTGCCAAAGCCCCGCGAGATCCGCGCGGTTCTCGATGAGTATGTCATCGGCCAAGAGGCGGCGAAGAAAGCCCTGGCGGTTGCGGTTTATAACCACTACAAGCGCCTGGAAAATAATGCGGCGGAACAAAACGCCGATGTCGAACTGGCCAAAAGCAATATCTTGCTGATCGGTCCAACTGGATCTGGCAAAACGCTGCTCGCCGAAACCCTGGCGCGTCTTCTGGATGTCCCCTTCGCCATTGCCGACGCAACCACGCTCACCGAAGCCGGTTACGTGGGCGAAGATGTCGAGAACATCATCCAGAAGCTGCTGCAGAAATGTGATTACGACGTCGACAAAGCGCAGCGTGGCATCGTCTACATCGACGAAATCGACAAGATTTCGCGCAAGAGTGAAAACCCCTCCATCACGCGTGATGTGTCCGGTGAGGGAGTTCAGCAGGCCTTATTGAAGCTTGTTGAGGGGACGACCGCTTCCGTGCCTCCGCAGGGCGGGCGTAAGCATCCCCAACAGGAGTTTTTGCAAGTCGATACGGGTGGCATTCTATTCATCTGCGGCGGAGCCTTCGCCGGTTTGGATCGCATCATTGCGCAACGCTCGCGCAAGGGTGGCATTGGCTTCCAGGCGGAGGTCTCCAATCCCGACGATGGCAAGAAAATTGGTGAGCTGCTGGCTCGTGTTGAGCCTGATGACTTGGTCCGCTTTGGGCTCATTCCCGAATTCGTCGGCCGTCTGCCCGTTGTCGCCACCTTAGATGAGCTGGATGAGGAAGCTTTGGTCAACATTTTGACCGAGCCGAAGAACGCGCTGACCAAACAGTACCGCAAGCTCTTCGAGATGGAAGAATGCAGCTTGGAGTTTCGCGATGAGGCCCTCCAGGCGGTGGCGCGCAAAGCGATGGAGCGCAAAACCGGCGCGCGTGGCCTGCGCACGATCCTCGAAGGTATTTTGCTTGACGTGATGTACGACATCCCCTCCCTGGAGAACGTCGAGAAAGTGGTCGTGGACGAGTCTGTTGTCCTTGGCCAGTCCAAGCCCTACCTCGTGTACGGGCAAGCCGAGTCCAAAAAGCCCGTCGAGGCGAAGAAAGCGGGCTGAAGAATGGCGCAACAGGCGCCAATGCTATGCGCGCCTGGGGGTTGATTATCTCCAGGCTGCCCCGATTGAAGGGGCTTCATTTTGCGGGTCGGCGTGGCCGGCCTCTAGCCTGGTAACGCCATGAGTTCCAAAGAAGTAATGGTTCCCGTACTCCCCTTACGCGATGTCGTGGTGTTCCCACACATGGCGATGCCGCTTTTTGTAGGCCGGGAGAAATCAGTGAATGCCCTCCGCGAAGCCATGCAAAGCGATCGCAAGATCCTGTTGGTGGCGCAGCGAGCGGCCGACGTAGACGACCCGGGTGTCGATGATCTCTACACCGTGGGTACCCTCGCGAACATCTTGCAGCTGCTGAAGCTTCCCGACGGCACGCTGAAGGTGCTTGTTGAGGGGGGCGAGCGTGCCGAGGTCGAAGACTGGAGTGTCGATGACGACATGCTCTGGGCAGGCTGCACGCCCATCGAGGAAGAGGTTAAGCATGGGGAGGCTGAGCTAGATGCCATTGTGCGAACGCTCCTGGCCCAGTTTGAAAACTATTCCAAACTCAATAGCAAAGTCCCGGCGGAGCTTTTGCCCTCGCTGAACAGTATTGATGACCAGGGCCGCTTAGCAGATACCGTTGCGGCGCATTTGAACTTGCGCCTGGACGATCGCCAGCGGGTGTTGGAAACCCTGGATGTCGCCACGCGCTGCGAGCTGGTCCTGGGCTTGGTTGAGGGCGAGATCGATGTAATGCAGGTGGAGAAGCGGATTCGTGGCCGCGTGAAGTCGCAGATGGAGCGCAGTCAACGCGAGTACTACCTGAATGAGCAGATGAAGGCCATCCAGAAAGAGCTGGGTGAGAGCGAAGAGGGCTCGAACGAGCTCGACGAGCTCACGCAAAAAATCGAATCTGCTGGGATGCCTAAGGCCGCCAAAGACAAAGCAACGACCGAGCTCAATAAGCTGCGGATGATGGCGCCCATGTCCGCCGAAGCCACAGTTGTGCGCAACTATCTGGACTGGATGCTGCAGGTGCCTTGGAAGAAACGCACCCGCAGCAAAATCGATTTGGAGATCGCCCAGGCTCGTCTGGACGCCGACCACTATGGTTTGGAGAAGGTGAAAGAGCGCATCATCGAGTATTTGGCCGTGCAAAAGCGGGTGAAGAAGATGCGCGGTCCTATCCTGTGCCTGGTAGGGCCACCGGGTGTGGGCAAAACCTCTTTGGGGCGCTCCATTGCGCACTCGCTGAACCGAAAATTCACCCGTATGAGTCTGGGCGGTGTGCGGGATGAGGCGGAGATTCGCGGTCACCGACGAACTTATATTGGTTCATTGCCCGGCAAGATCGTCCAGAACCTCAGTAAGGTCGGCGTAAAGAACCCGCTGTTTTTGCTGGACGAGATCGACAAGATGGCTTCGGACTTTCGGGGTGACCCGGCTTCTGCGATGTTGGAAGTGCTCGATCCGGAACAAAACCACACCTTCAACGACCACTATCTAGAAGTCGACCTAGACCTGTCGGACATCATGTTCGTTGCCACGGCCAATACGCTCAACATTCCGGCGCCACTGTTAGACAGGATGGAAGTCATTCGTTTGGCGGGTTATACCGAGGACGAAAAGACAGCCATCGCGAAGCGCTATTTGTTGCCTAAGCAAATGGAGTTCAATGGCCTACGCAAGTCTGAGCTGGATGTGTCGGATGAGGCCTTGTTGGAGATTATTCGTCGCTACACCCGGGAGGCTGGTGTTCGTGATCTGGAGCGACAGCTGAGCAAGGTATGCCGCAAAGCGGTGAAATCCATACTGGAGTCCAGTGAACTGAAAACGATCAAGGTGGACGCTGCCATGGTCGAAGAGCTGCTCGGCGTTCCGCAGTACCGCTTCGGGCGTGCGGACGAAGAAGATAAGGTAGGGCAGGTCACGGGACTCGCCTGGACGGAAGTCGGCGGTGAGCTTTTGCGAATCGAGGCGGCAGTTCTCGATGGTAAAGGCAAGCTGACCTACACCGGCCGTCTTGGTGACGTGATGCAAGAGTCAATTCAGGCGGCGTCAACGGTGGTGCGGTCTCGAGCCGCGCACTGTGGCATCGACCCGAAGCGCTTTGATAAAGCAGATATTCACGTGCACGTGCCCGAGGGGGCCACTCCTAAAGATGGTCCCAGTGCCGGGATTGCTATGTGTACGGCTCTGGTCTCAGCACTAACGGGCGTGCCGGTTCGCAAGGACGTGGCCATGACAGGTGAAATCACCTTGCGTGGCGAGGTGCTGCCCATCGGTGGCCTCAAAGAGAAGCTTCTGGCGGCTAGCCGCGGTGGTATCACGACTGTGCTCATCCCGATCGAGAACGAAAAGGATCTCAGCGATATTCCTGACAACATCAAGGACCAGCTCAGTATCCAGCCAGTGCGTTGGATTGAAGATGTGCTCAAAGTGGCTTTGGCGGATGAATTGCAGCCTATGGCACCACCAACGGATGGTGGAGCGGAGGCACAACCGGCCGAAACCCGCGCGCATTAAAGGAAAAGACTGGACCGCAGGCGACATTTGCTGCAAAGTACGGGGGTCGTTGCAGTCTGTAACGCAGGGGAGGTCGATCGGACAGTTTGGCCGATCCCCATTCGTTGACGATATTGAAGAACTACACCATCTCGCTTTGAGGGGATACAACTTTTATGAATAAGACGGAACTGATCGAAGATGTCGCCGAGCGCGCCGGGCTGAGCAAAGCAGATGCTGCGCGTGCCGTTGACGCGGTCGTCGATAGCATTTCCGAGGCTCTGGCTAAGGACGACAAGGTTTCGCTGATTGGGTTTGGTACCTTTATGGTGCGTGAACGTGCAGCCCGTGAAGGCCGCAATCCCAAGTCCGGTGAAATCATCAAGATTGCTGCGGGCAAGACGCCGGCTTTCAAAGCTGGCAAAGCGCTGAAAGACGCAGTAAACTAAGGGGCTTGCCAGGGAGGCGTTTCGTTAGGCAACTCACCAGCAAATAAATTGTTAAAAATACTTGTTGGTGGTTTCAAAGTAGTCTAGAATGGTCGTCTTCACCAGGGCGGCAACGAAAGCTTCCCTAGGCTGAGCTTGGGTGCTTAGCTCAGCTGGTAGAGCGTCGCCCTTACAAGGCGAATGTCGGCGGTTCGATCCCGTCAGCACCCACCACCGCGGAGCGGTAGTTCAGATGGTTAGAATACCGGCCTGTCACGCCGGGGGTCGCGGGTTCGAGTCCCGTCCGCTCCGCCATCTTTGGAAGAAGGCACCTTCGGGTGCCTTTTTCGTGTCTGTAGGTTGCTGTTGCAGCGCACAGGCTCCAAACAACATGAAGTAATCCATGCTGCAGTCAATTCGTGAAAAAGTGACCGGCCCTTTGGCCTGGGTCGTCGTCGGAATCATCTCGGTGCCCTTCGCCTTCTTCGGCGTGGAGGCATTTCGCAGCGGCGGGGGGCAGGACTACGCCGTTAAAGTCAATGGCGAAAAGATCAGCCGCTTCGCCATTGATAACCGTGTCGACGCGCGCTTCAACCAACTGCGCCAAATGCTCGGAGACAACTTCCGCCCGGATCTCATTAATCGGGACCAAATTCGCCAGGCGGTGACGGAGGAGCTCATCAATCAAGAGTTGATTGATCAGTATCTATCCGCCACTCGGCACAGCATTTCCGATGCTGCGGTCGCGGAATTTGTGGCATCCCAGGAGGCATTTATGGATGCCGATGGCGCCTTCTCGCCGCAACTTTACCGTGATGCACTCAGTCGCCAGGGGAGCAACCCTAGCTTGTATGAGGCGCAGGTTCGGGATTACTTATCGGCAAACCAGTTTGAAACTGCGGTGCGGGCCAGCAGCTTTGTGAGTCCACAGGAACTGGCTGCCGAGTTCGCGTTCAATGAACAGACGCGGACAATTCGCTGGCGGCGCTATGCCTTGGAACACTACGCTCAAAAAGTGACTGTTGAAGAAGAGCAGGTCCAAGAGCTTTTTGAACAGCGTCAGTCCAATTTGCGGGCTCCTGAGCGGGTCCGTGTCGATTATCTGGTGTTGGATCCCGCAGAGATCGCCGCGAATATCAGCGTTTCTGATGCGCAGATCACCGCGTACTACGCGGATAACTCCCAACGCTTTGCCACTCCAGAAACTCGTGAAGCACGACACATTCTGGTGGATTCTGAGGCGGAGGCGAATGAGCTACGGCAGAAAATTCTGGCCGGCGAGGAGTTTTCTCAGCTCGCAGCGGAGTTCAGCCAAGACCCCGGTTCAGCCGCATCTGGCGGTGATTTGGGTGTGGTTTCACGCGGCGTGATGGTCGCGCCTTTTGAAGAGGCGGTTTTCAGCCAGAACCTTGGTGATCTCAGTGCGCCCGTGGAAACTCAGTTTGGATGGCACCTTATTGAAGTGACGTCCATATCCGGCGGTGTTGTCGCTCCGTTGGAGGAGGTGCGTGATGAAGTCGTGGCTCAGCTGCGGGCTCAGGCTGCCCGTGAGTCCTTACTCGACCTTCAAGATGAGTTTGATCAACTTGTGTTCGAGAACCCCACATCCTTGGAGCCTGCAGCACAGGCCCTGAATTTGGAGCTGCAAACCAGCGCTTGGTTTACCCGCCAAGGTGGCGCGGGGATCACCGGTAATCCGTCGATCGTCGAGGCGGCCTTCAGCCCGGCTGTGCTTGAGGATGGTGATAACAGCGGCTTGTTACAGGTTGGAGAGCGCGTCGTTGCCTTACGTCTGAACGCTCGTGAGGAAGAGCGTCCGCTGCGATTAGAAGAAGTGCGTGATGATCTCACGGCGGAACTGCGCGACAAGTCGGCGCGGGAAATGCTGCGGGAGGCCGTGAATGCTGACTTGGCATCCGTACAAGAGCAGTCGTCGAATTGGGGTGAGCTTGCCAATCACGATGGTGTGACCATTCAGGATGCCCGCTCGGTTCAGCGGGACGAGCCCGGTGTAGACCGCGCTATGCTGCGTGCCGCTTTCGAGGTCGATGCTGCAGACCAGGCCACAACCTCCGTGCTGTCCAATGGTCGGGATATGGCCTTGATCCAGGTGCAAGATATTCGCGACGCCGATATCGCCCAGGCTGACGAAGCGACGGTAGAGGCACTGCGGCGCCAGCTCAATAATTCCCGCGCAGCGACGGAAATGCAGCTCGTTATCCAAAATATGCGGGCCGAAGCAGACATCGTTCGGGCTCGGGCTACGGATAGTCAGGGCAACTAAGGACAGGTCTAGGCGGTGACATAGGTCGCCGCCGGCTCTGGGGGCGGTCTGCCTGGGCAGAGCCGGTCCTTCCAGCCTGGGTTTGGTTGGCGAACGAACGAGGGGATGCTAATACGGCCGGGGGACCGGCTGCAGGCACCGGCATTGGACGGTATGCCGCATTGATGCTTTCCGCCTGTGGTGCGCGCTCCGCACGGTGCTGATGACAAGCTCACTGCGCGTCTGCAGACGCTGTAGGCAGTGTTACTCAGCCTGGTCTCTTTGCTCAGTGCTTAGCGTCTTGGCCTGCTGACAGCCTCGGGCGGCGGCTGAAGCTACGTGTTCTTGACTGTCTTCGCGGACGCCCTCGAGGCTCTGCCGGCGTGCTAGCTTGTGAGCAATAAGAATTAGGCCGCGGGCCAGCGAGCGACTTACTCCAGCGATTGCATCGCTTGAATGTGGAATCCGGCGTCGACATAGACGATATCTCCGGTCATTCCCGAGGCGAGGTCTGAGCATAAAAACGCGGCGACATTCCCGACTTCTTCAATGCTCACATTGCGGCCCAATGGGCTCGCTTCTTCGGCGCTGCTCAACATGCTGCGGAAGCCTTTGATGCCAGCGGCTGCTAATGTTTTGATGGGGCCAGCGGAGATGGCATTGACCCGTACCCCTTGCGGCCCCAGATCGGCGGCCATATAACGGACATTGGCTTCCAAGGCTGCTTTGGCTACACCCATGACGTTATAGCGTGGGATAGCGCGCTCAGCGCCAAGGTAGGTCAGGGTGAGCAACGCTGATTGCGCGCGCAACTGCGCCCTGAGGGCCTTGGCCAGCGCGGCAAAGCTGTACGCACTTATGTCGTGGGCGATCTGGAATCCCTCACGCGTCACCGAGTCCAGGTAATTGCCGGCCAATTGCTCACGCGGCGCAAAGCCAATGGAGTGAACCACGATATCCAAGCCATCAGGCCAGCACTGGGCCAGACTCTTGGCAAGGTTCTCGATGGAAGTGTCCTCACTCACATCGCATTCAAACAGGCGGTTAGCGCCGTTGGTGCGCTCGGCCACGGCTAGGGCTCGACTATGGAGTTTCTGGCCCTGATACGCGAAGGCTAGCTCGGCACCCTGATTGGCCATTGCTTCGGCGATGCCAGTCGCTATAGACCGGTCAGAGGCGATACCAGTGATGAGGGCGCGCTTTCCCGCAAGAAATCCCATGCCTGTGTCTTTGTTCTGAATTCAGCGCCCATAGTAACCTCCACGCGCACTAGGAGGCTGGCGCCATAGACCAAAGCCTGCAGCAGAGCAGGGTGATCAGTCAGCGCTATTGTCGCTGTCGTCGCTCTTCTTACCCAAACGCAGCTTTTTTCGGGGGGCTGTGTTGCCCGAGCCAAGCCCAGCATCAGCGAGTTTGGCCGCCATGAGGGTCGGTGTTGCCGGGCTGCGCACGCGACGCTTTTTCTCAATAATTTTGGCCTGGCGTTGGTTGCGCATGGCCGCTTGCTTTATTTCCTCAGCGCTTCCGGCAACCGGGCGCCCGCGCTCTTTGCTCACGCCCATTTGCGGCGCACGCGGCTTACGGCCTCCGCGTGGCGGCTTGCCGCCTTTTGCGCCTGGTTTGGCCGGGCCACGCTGTACTTTGTCTCCACGGGCAGCGCGCTTTTCTTGAATTTGATCAATCTCGGCGCGCGCATCAGCGACCATTTGGTCGGTGATCTCTTCCTCTGTGGGCTCGCCGTTCAGGTCTAGGCGCGGCTTACGTTCGGCAATCGCGTGCAAATAGCCCAGCGAATGGGCGTAATTGTTCAGAAATCGCTGAACTTCCAGTTTATGCAGCTTGCCCTCGGTGGCTTCAATCACCGCGAGGTGAATGCCTACAGTCAGCGGTTGGCGCGCACGCGACTCGGCAAAGAAGGCTTTGGGAAAAGCTTTGTACAAAAACTCTGCTACCTCAGCGGGTGGCTTGAGCTTGGCTAAACGCCGAGCGCGTTTACGTGCTGCTGCGGCACGCTGTGCCGGCGTTTTGGTCTTTTTTGGCGCAGCTTTACCACCCGTCGCTTCAGAGGCGCTGCGCTCAGAATCGGTAGTGGCCTCAGGACTGATGGTTTGACCTTCGTCGGCTTCGGCAGGGCTTGTGTCGTTCATGAACTGGCGGGTCGCGTTAGAACCTGAAGAAATGCCAGGCTACTGGGAAATTGCGGGACGAAAGCCGGGCGGTTGGCCTGGACCGCCGGGGAAAATTGGTCGGGGTGAGAGGATTTGAACCTCCGACCACCTGCACCCCATGCAGGTGCGCTACCAGGCTGCGCTACACCCCGAGCCGGTAATTATACCGTGATTTCTTGAATGATTGCTTCGATTTCTTTGCGAACGGCGCGTAATTGTTCGGCCACGCCGTGCTCAGGCTCTCGGCTATCCGCGGGCTTCGCCTGTTCGCGCAGCTGCTTACGTGCCCCACCTATCGTGAACCCTTCTTCATAAAGGAGGTTACGGATCTGACGCACGATTTCGACGTCGTGATATTTGTAGTACCGCCGGTTACCACGCCGTTTAACCGGGCGGAGCTGCGGAAACTCTTGTTCCCAGTAACGCAGGACATGCGGCTTTACATGGCAGAGGTCGCTGACTTCGCCGATAGCGAAATAGCGCTTCTCCGGTATTACTGGAAGCTCGGAAGACTGATGGTTATTCGTCTGCTGCATCCGCATCCACCCTTGCTCGCAACTTTTGTCCGGGTCGGAAGGTTACAACGCGACGGGCCGAAATGGGAATTTCTTCACCAGTTTTTGGGTTGCGCCCGGGCCTTTCGCCCTTGTCTCGCAACTCGAAATTGCCAAAACCAGAGAGTTTGACCGATTGGCCAGACTCCAAGGCCACGCGAATTTCTTCGAAGAAACGATCAACGAATTCCTTGGCCTCGCGCTTGTTCAAGCCCAATGTCTCAAAAAGCCTTTCCGCCAGGTCGAGCTTAGTCACTGCCACGATGAATTAGTCCCTCAAGCGGATGCCGTATTCCTGATCCAACCCCGACGTCAACGCCGCAATGGCTGCGTCAACTTCTCCGTCTTCCAGAGTGCGGGAAAAGTCCTGAAAAATCAAGCCAAAAGCGATGCTCCTGAAACTGTCACCAGAGCTTTCACCGCTAAATACATCGAATATCAACACATCATTCAAGGGCAGAGGGCTGTGCAAGCGCAAATAATCACGCACCGAGGCGGCCGGCAGCTCGTTTGGCACGATCAGGCTAAGATCGCGCCGAGATGCTGGAAATTGTGCCGGAGGTCCAATTCTGTGCGCCTTCGGTTGCAGGTCGTTCCAGTACAACTCCAACACAAAGGGAGCCGGGCCTGACTCGCCGCGGCGACTCCATACCGAGGGATGCAGCCGTCCAATCCAACCTAAGCTTTGATCATTCAGACGGAGCTGTGCGCATTGGCCCGGATGCAGTGCTGGGTGCTCTGTGCGCTCATAGCTGGGTTGTAGCCCTGGCGCAAAAACTTGGACGAGTTCTTCACAAAGCCCTTTGAGATCAAAGAAATCGTAGGGTTGTTGTGGTTGCGCCCAATTTTCAGGGTTTCGCTGGCCGCCCAGCATGATGGCCAGTGATTCGCGTTCGCACACGCCGCCAGTGCCATCTTTGAGGAAGATGCGGCCACATTCAAACAGGCCCAGGTCGCGGTTGGCGTGTCGCAGGTTTTGGCTGTAGATCGGCACCATGCTTGCCCACAGGCTAGGGCGCATCACGCTGAGTTGGTCGCTAATGGGATTGGCAAGTCTGAGGGCGTCGGCCTCTACTGGCATACCTAAGTCTTGGCAGGTTTGCGCTGCGGCGAAACTAAAACTGACAGTTTCATTGAGGCCACGAGCGGACAGGAACTGCCGGGCCCGCAGCAATTGTTCCCGCGGGTAAGGCAGGGGACGGAACTCGGATTGAATCCGGCAGGGCTGTCCGCCGAGGGCATCATAGCCAATGAGCCTGGCAATCTCCTCCATGAGGTCTTCTGCAATTTGCAGGTCCCGGCGCCATGTCGGCGCATGGACTTGCAGCTGCGTATCACCGGCTGGATCTACGCGGCAACCAAGGCGTTGTAACAGTTGGCTGGCCTCATCCATATCGACCTGGCTCCCCAAGATGGCGTTGGTGCGATCAAGGTCGAGCAGGATGGACTCAGGCCTTTGCGAGTCCGTCTGCACGTGGGTGATGGGACCGGCTTGGCCACCAGCAAGTGCCAATATCAACTCAGTGGCGCGCTCCAGGGCGCGCTTCGGCAATGCCGGGTCGGTGCCACGCTCGAATCGGTGCAGGGCCTCACTATGGAGTTTATGGCGCCGCCCCAGGCCGGCAACCGCTTTGGGCTGGAAGCATGCGCTTTCCAAAAACACGCGGCGCGTTGTCTTGGTCACAGCGCTGTGCAGGCCGCCCATGGCGCCAGCCAGAGCGATGGGGCCATTGTCATCACTGATCACCATATCTTGGACATTGAGACTCAGCTCACTGCCGTCCAAAATTGTCAGCTGTTCACCAGCTTGTGCGCGCCGTACTTGAATGGCACCACTGAGCTGTTCGTCATCAAAGGCGTGCAGCGGTTGGCCTAGCTCCAGCTGCACATAGTTGGTGACGTCAACAACCAGGTCTTTGGGCCGCAGTCCGGAACGGCGTAATCGCTCTTGCATCCACCAGGGTGTGGGCCGATCCATGTCTAAGCCATCGATAACTCGTCCCCAGTAACTGTCACAGAGCTGCGCATCGGCAATGCGCACGCTGCGCTCGGCATCGATGTCGATGCGGGTGTCGACCTGTGCAGGAAGAGTCAGCTCACCGAGCTGCATGGCGGCAAGCTCGCGAGCGACGCCCAGCGCCGATAAGCAGTCCCCCCGGTTGGGAGTCAGGGCAATATCGTAAATGGTGTCGGCTAAGCCCAGAGCATCGTGCAGGGGTGTGCCGGGTGAGGCGTCGATGGGAAGCTCAAAAATGCCATCCCCATCACCTTCTAAGCCAAGCTCTGTGACCGAGCAGAGCATGCCGAAGGACACTTCCCCCCGGATTTTGCTTTTCTTGATTTTGAAGTCGCCCGGTAGGCGTGTGCCAATGGTCGCCAGTGCAGTGACTAAGCCTGGGCGCGCATTGGGGGCGCCGCAGACAATCTGTAGCGGCTCTTCCGCCCCTGCATCAACCTGACAGACCTGCAGTCGGTCGGCATTGGGGTGGGGGGCGGCCTCGATAATGCGGGCGACAACAACGCCGTCCAAGGTTGGTGCGGCGGGGATCAGTTCTTCGATCTCCAGGCCAGCACTGGTCAAGACGGCAGCGGTGTGTTCCACCGACGCGCTATGAGGGCACAGCTCGCGCAGCCAAGAATCAGACAGTTTCATCGCGGACTCGTCGAAATTAGGAAAAAAAGCAACCGTGTTAGCGGGTGGGGAACTGGCGCAGGAAGCGTTGGTCGTTATCGAAGAACAAGCGCAGATCCTGAATTCCGTAATACAACATGGCCAAACGATCAATGCCGAAGCCGAAGGCATAGCCCCGCCATTGCTGCGCGTCTACGCCGGCCGCAGCGAGCACATTGGGATGAACCATGCCGCAGCCAGCCACTTCCATCCATTCTCCGGTGCCGGCAAATTCAATGTCGACTTCGGCTGAGGGTTCGGTGAAGGGGAAATAGGATGGTCTTAGTCGGAGATTCACCTCGCGCTCAAAGAACGCAGACAAGAAGGTCTGTAAGTCATGTCGCAGGTCCGCAAAGCTGACCTCCCGGTCAATGAACAAGCCTTCGATTTGGTGAAACATCGGGCTGTGGGTGCGATCAGAGTCGCAGCGGTACACGCGTCCAGGAGCGATGATGCGCACCGGCGGCTGCGCTTGCTTGAGCACGCGGATTTGCACCGGTGAGGTGTGCGTACGCAGCAGTCCTTGCTGGTCTTGCATCCAAAAGGTGTCATGCATGGCCCGTGCCGGATGTTCGGCAGGGAAGTTCAGCGCCTCAAAATTGTGAAAGTCGTCTTCAATTTCCGGGCCTTCGGCAACGCTGAAACCCGCTTGCCGGAACAGGTCTTCGATGCGCTGCGCCACAAGACGCAAGGGGTGCAGGCTGCCTTGGAACTGGCGTCGTCCAGGCAGCGTGACATCCACGGCGTCTCTACGCAGACTGGCCTCCAGGGCTGCTGTTTCCAGCTGCTCTTTGCGCTGCTCCAAGGCTTTTTGTAATGCCTGTTTCACCTGATTGAGCTCTTGGCCACGCTGTTTGCGCTGGTCGGGCGCTAAATCCTTCAGGCCCATCATTTGTTGGGTGATCAGGCCCTTGCGTCCGAGGTACTCCAGACGCAGGTCTTCCAATTGATCCAGGGTGTCTGCCTGCTGGATTTTGCTGACGGCGAGGTCAGGGTTCAATGTGCTCATGAGCGTTTGCGGGCCGAGGTTCGGGGCAAAAAAAAGCGCAGTCTAGATTCTAGACTGCGCCCAATTGAAGACCCGGTGCACTGCACCGGGTGCGCATAATGAATGCGCGAGAGCTTAAGCAGCCAGGGCGCTCTTGGCTTGCTCCACCAGGCTGGTAAAAGCGGCTTCGTCGTGTACGGCGATGTCAGCCAACACTTTACGATCCAGTTCTACACCGGCCTTCTTGAGACCGTCGATGAAGCGACTGTAGGACAGTCCTTGCGCTTTGGACGCCGCGTTGATACGTACGATCCACAGGCTGCGGAAGTCACGCTTTTTGGTGCGGCGGTCGCGGTAAGCATATTGGCCGGCTTTGAATACGGCCTGACGGGCGGTTTTATAGCTGCGACTACGGGCGCCGTAATAACCCTTAGCCGCTTTTAAAACCTTCTTATGTCTTGCTTTGGCGGTAACGCCACGTTTTACTCGTGCCATTTTTTACTCCTAAAAAATTGGGGGGGAAGGGAACGGTCGGGCAATGGCAGCGCGCCGACGCGTGTCCGAGGTCAGCCTTTAGCTGTAGGGCAGCATCCGGGCGACCGATTCGACATCACACTTAGCGACCATTGCATTCTTGTTCAGGTCGCGCACGCGTTTGCGTGGCTTCTTGGTCAAGATGTGACGCTTATGTGACTGCGAACGTTTGAAACCGCCACTAGCGGTCCGCTTGAAGCGCTTTGCGGCGCCTCGGTTAGTTTTGATCTTAGGCATTGTGAACTCGTTTACGGCGAATTTAATGAGATAAAACCGTTAAGGCCGGTTTTACTTCTTCTTAGGGGCCATCACCATGATCATTTGGCGGCCTTCCAGTTTGGGCATCTGCTCGACCTGAGCAAGCTCGGACAAATCATCGCGAACACGCATGAGCAACTCCATTCCGCGTTGCTGATGCGCCATTTCCCGCCCACGAAAACGTAGGGTGACTTTGATTTTGTCGCCTTCCTCAAGAAACTCCACTAGCCGCCGCATCTTGGTGTCATAGTCACCTTGCTCGGTATTCGGCCGGAATTTAATTTCCTTGAGCTGAGTCTGCTTTTGTTTGCGCTTGGCGGCCTGCTGTGCCTTGTTCTTTTGGAATACGAACTTGCCGTAATCCATCATTTTGCACACCGGCGGTCGCGCTTGCGGCGAGACTTCCACGAGATCCATGCCCGCGTCGCGAGCGGCTTCGATAGCTTTGAAGGTCGGCATGACGCCGAGCTGTTCTCCTTCGCTGTCGATCACCCGCACTTCACGTGCGGTAATCTCGTCATTACGGCGAGTTTCCTTGTCCTTGCTAATCCTGGTACTTCCTTCAGCCCAACAAAAAGACGGCCATCACGCCATGCTCAGGAGCGAACGTGGGCGATGAGGTCGGGAACCGTCATCACTCCAAGGTTGGATCCATCGCGTGCACGCACAGCCACGGTGTTGTTTTCAGCTTCTCGATCGCCAATAACCGCCACCAAGGGGACCTTGGCCATCGAAAGCTCGCGGATTTTAAGGTTTATCTTCTCGTTCCTCAAGTCTGCCTCTGCCCGCAAGCCAGCTTCGCGCAATTGTTCCACGACCTTTTGAGCCTGTTCATCGACTCGGTTGGTAATGCTAGCAACCACGATTTGGACCGGTGCCAACCATGTGGGCAGGGCTCCGGCATGTTGTTCAATCAAAATGCCGATGAAGCGCTCCAAGGACCCCAGGATGGCGCGGTGAATCATCACCGGCACTTTGCGCTCGCCATTCGCGTCCACATATTGCGCAGCCAAGCGCTGTGGCATGGAGAAGTCCAGTTGCACAGTTCCACACTGCCAAGCACGGCCCAAGCAGTCATGCAGAGTGAATTCAATCTTCGGGCCGTAGAAAGCTCCTTCACCAGGTTGCAGTACGTAGTCGTGACCGCTGTCTTTGAGGCAATGCTCCAGGGCCGCTTCGGCCTCATCCCAGAGGCTTTCTTCGCCAACACGCATTTCAGGGCGCGTGGATAAGGCCAGGGTGACGTCTTCGAAACCAAACTGCTCGTACACCTCGAAGGTCAGTTTGAGTAGAGCCGTGACTTCTTCCGCGATTTGCTCGCGGGTGCAAAAAATATGGGCGTCGTCCTGAGTAAATCCGCGGACCCGCATCAACCCATGCAGGGCTCCGGAGAACTCATTGCGGTGACAGCAACCAAACTCGGCCATGCGCAAGGGCAGGTCACGATAGCTTTTGAGCCCCTGATTGAAAATTTGCACATGCGCCGGGCAGTTCATCGGTTTGACCGCGTAAGTGCGGTCCTCTGACTGGGTTAAGAACATGTGCTCGGCATATTTATCCATATGCCCAGAGCGTTCCCACAAGACCTTATCGATGATCTGTGGCGTACGCACTTCTTGATAGCCGGCTTTATCCAGTCGGTCTCGAATAAAGTCTTCGATCACCCGGTAAATACGCCAGCCATGGTCATGCCAGAACACCATTCCGGGTGCTTCTTCTTGAAAGTGGAAGAAGTCCAGACGTTTGCCTAAAACCCGATGATCGCGTTTGGAGGCCTCTTCAAGGCGTTTGAGGTAGGCCTTGAGTTGTTTCTTATCCGGCCAGGCGGTGCCATAAATCCGCTGTAGCTGCTGATTGTCGGTGTTGCCACGCCAGTAAGCACCGGCAACTTTGGTGAGCTTAAACGCACCCAGCTTCCCGGTGCTGGGAACATGGGGGCCTCGGCAAAGGTCCACAAAATCGGCCTGCCGGTAAAGGCTGATGTCCTCGTCGGTCGGAATATCCGCAATGATTTGGGCTTTGAACTCTTCGCCCATGTTGCGGAAGTAATCCACAGCCTCCGCGCGTGGCATCACTTCACGTTGTACGCCATGGTCGGCGCTGGCCAATTCCTGCATCCGCGTTTCGATGGCGCTCAGGTCTTCGGGCGTGAAGGGCTTCTCGGCGGCGAAGTCGTAATAAAAGCCATCGTCGATCACCGGACCGATCGTGACCTGGGTCTGCGGATAAAGCTGCTTCACGGCATGCGCAAGCAGGTGCGCTGTGGAGTGGCGAATGACCTCCAACCCCTCGGGGTCGCGTCCGGTCACGATAGCCACAGCGCTATCTTTGTGGATGGGGGTACTGAGGTCGACTAAGCGGCCGTCGATACGGCCGGCGAGGGCGGCCTTGGCCAAGCCTGGGCCAATGTCGGCCGCAATATCGGCAATAGTGACCGGGGCTTGGAATTGTCGTTCGGAGCCGTCAGGGAGGGTAATGGTGATCATGGTGTCCAGACAGTGGCGATCGCTACCAATGACCGCATGTGAATGAAGGCCGCGAAGCATAGGTGCTGCGGGGGCTGGCTTCAAGTGAGGCACTCGTTTGTGCGCTGCCTTCGCGTCATCTGCTGCACTTGATTTGCCCAGCGAGGCGGTGGCTTAGGCTGGCAGATGCTTATTCCTGGGAGGCAGGCTCGGCTAAGGTGGGGATGCTGTCTAATAGGGCGCTGGCGGCGCTATGGCGCTGCTCTGGGCTCTTCATGTCGGCAATGCGCTGCACCGTGTCGGCCTCCAGGTGGGGGGCGAAACGCTGGATGAAATCATAGTGAAAGCCGCGCAACAGGGCGCCATGGCGAAAACCAATATGCGTCGTGCTGGGCGCAAAGAGGTGCGAGGCGTCTAAGGCCACCAAATCCTGATCCTGGTCGGGGTCGTAGGCCATCGCTGCGACGATGCCTACTCCCAGCCCCAGACGTACATAGGTTTTGATCACATCGGCGTCGACTGCAGTGAGCACCACTTCCGGAGCGAGGCCGCGCGCCGCAAAGGCCTGGTCCAGCATGGAGCGGCCGGTAAAGCCAAAGGTGTAGGTCACGATAGGCTCGGCTGCCAGGGCCCGCAATTCCACCGGGTGTTTGCTGGCCAGGGGATGGCCTTGGGGGACGAGCACGCAGCGATTCCAGCGATAACACGGCAGCATCACCAGCTCATCAAAGTGGCGAATGGCTTCGGTGGCAATTGCGAAATCGGCTTCACCGCTGGCGGCCATGCGCGCGATCTGCGGTGGCGAGCCCTGATGCAGATGCAAACTGACCTGGGGCCAGCGCTTGCGAAAGCCCTCCACGACGGTGGGCAGGGCGTAACGAGCCTGCGTGTGGGTGGTGGCGATGCTCAGCTGACCGCGGTCAGCGCTACGGTAGTCTTCGGCCACGCGGCTGATATTGCGCATATCGCTGACCACACGCTCAGCGATACGCAGAATGTCTTGGCCGGCTGCGGTGAGCCCGGTCAGGTGCTTGCCGTTGCGGTGAAAAACGGGGATGCCGAGTTCATCTTCCAAATTGCGAATCTGTTTGGAGATCCCCGGCTGGGCCGTGTACAGGGCGTCCGCAGCTTTGGAAATGTTGAAGTCATGCTGAACCACCGCACGCAGTAGCTCTAGTTGGCGCAATTTCATAAGCAGCCAAATCTCTTGGTTGAGCTCATCAGGCTTCATAATAGTCCGGAATGAAAGGCGCGGGTTTTTAGTGGCTTGGAGGTATATCGATGGAGTTCTTCCCCCTGTTTTTGCGCTTGCATGGACGGCCAGTGCTGTTGGTCGGTGGTGGCGAGGTAGCCGTCCGTAAAGCGCGTCTGTTGCTCAAAGCTGGGGCGCAGATACATGTGGTCAGTCCGCAATTGGCTCCTGAACTTGAAGCGGCTCTGGAGCAGGGCCAAATCATGCATCGCCGCGGCGTGTACGCCCCTGCAGACCTGCACGCTCAGCGCTGGCGCTTGATCATTGCTGCCACCGACTCCGACAGCCTGAATGCGAAAATTGCGCGGGAGGCGGATGCCTTAGGAATTTGGGTCAATGTGGTGGATGACCCGGAAAGGTGTACAGCGATTACTCCAGCCATGATCGATCGATCGCCGCTGGTGGTAGCGCTATCGAGTGGTGGCGCGGGTCCAGTGCTGATTCGACAGTTGCGTGAGCGCTGGGAAAAAGAGCTCAGTCCGGGCTTAGGGGGCGTCCTCCGTTGGGCAGAGGCTTGGCGCCCTCGGGTGCGAGCGGCCCTTGAGGATGGCAAGCAGCGTTTGCGCTTGTGGGAGCAGGTCTTTAGCAGTGCCGTCGTCCAAGCCGTCGAGGGTGGGCAAACCCAAGCGGCGGATGAGGAGATGCAGCGTCTACTGGAGCAGTTGCAAAGGCCAGCCCAAGGGCGAGTGTGGCTGGTCGGTGCAGGCCCTGGCGACCCAGATCTGCTCACGCTGAAGGCCTTGCGATGTATGCAGCAAGCCGATGTGGTGGTGCATGACCGCCTCTTGGGCGAGGGGATTCTCGATTTGGTGCGGCGGGACGCTGACCGTATTGATGCTGGCAAGCGGCGGAGCCGTCATACCCTCCCGCAGGAGACGATCAACGCACTGCTCGTTCGGTTGGCCAAGGAAGGCAAGCGGGTGGTGCGCTTGAAAGGGGGCGACCCCTTTGTCTTTGGCCGGGGGGGGGAGGAAATGACCGAGTTGATGGCGGCAGGCGTGCCATTCGAAGTGGTGCCCGGCATTACGGCAGCTAGCGGGGCCAGCGCTTATTGCGGCATCCCTTTAACCCATCGCGACCATGCACAGTCCTGCATCTTTGTCACAGGCCACCCCCGTCAAAATGGGCAGCTCGACCTGCCCTGGTCCACGCTGGCGCGTGCCGGGCAGACGGTGGTTGTGTATATGACCTTGACCCGGCTAGACGATATTTGCTCCGCGATCATCGAGGCCGGAGCGCCAGCCGACCGCCCTGTGGCTTTGATCGAAAAAGCATCTCAGGCAGGTCAATACACTCGTGTGGCTACTTTGGGCAACTTGCCGAGTATGGTCGCGGCACAAAGTATTGAGGGGCCTGCGATTCTCGTGATTGGCGACGTCGTTGGCTTGCGCCGGGACCTTGCCTGGCGGGCTGAGGACCCTGCGGCAGATGACCGCCGCGAAGCCAGTACTGCAATGAAACTCTAATCGCTGATCTGAGCTGGCGTGATGTTATGCGTCTCCAGCTCATAGCCGCGGTCGCGATAGAACTTATAACGTTCTCGGGCCGCTTGCTTGAGCTGCTCTTCACCGGCCACGATCTCCAAACACCGCTGAAAGCTAGCAAAGAAGGCGGGTGGCTCGGAGTACTCCGCTGCGGCCCAGATCAACACGGTTTGCCGCTGAGGATTGAGCGGTTCTGCCGAGCACAGAATGATGGGGGCATCGCCGACCGATTGTCGCTCTTGTTCGTGCGCCACAAAACTACCCTGAGAGTAGGTCCATAGGCGTCGATCCAGGCTATCTAACGCGGCTGTGTCCGGTGCCCAGACTGTGCATTGTTGCCCTTGCCGCTGAATTTTATCGAGCAGGCGGCAGATCCAAAGCTCGGTGTCTGCCGCCTGTTCGTGCACATAAAATGTGATGCGTGTCACTGCTGACTTCAGTCGTTGTTGGCTTAGGCGGTTTGATTCAACAGCCATTGCACCAGCAGCGACACAGGACGCCCGCTGGCCAACTTGTCGGAGTTCCAGGCAACCCCGGCAATATCGATGTGCGCCCAGGTGGACTTGCGCGTAAAGCGGTGCAGGAAGCTCGCAGCGGTGATGGCGCCGCCGCCAGGGCCGCCAACATTTTGCATATCTGCTACCGGGCTCTTGAGCTGCTCTTGGTAGTCCTCCCACAAGGGAAGTTGCCAGCCGCGATCTCCCGCGGTTTCGCCGGCGGCCAGCAAGGCATCAGCAAGGGCTTGGTCGTTAGCAAACACACCAGCGGCCTTATCGCCTAGGGCGACGACGCAGGCGCCCGTCAAGGTGGCCAAGTCGACGATGGTGCTGGGTTTGTACTCTTGCTGCACCCAAGTCAGGGCATCGCAGAGGATCAAACGGCCTTCGGCATCGGTATTGATGACCTCAATAGTTTGCCCGGACATGCTCGTGACGATATCGCCGGGTTTGTTGGCCGCGCCGTCGGGTAAGTTTTCCGAGGAGGGCACAACGGCGACGATATTCAGCGGCAGCTTCATTTCAGCCACCGCGCGCATCGTGCCCAGCACGGTGCCGCCGCCCATCATGTCGAACTTCATTTCTTCCATTTTGGCAGCGGGTTTCAGGCTAATGCCGCCAGCATCGAAGGTGAGGCCTTTGCCCACCAGGGCCACCGGCTTTTCCCCTTTCTTTCCGCCATTCCACTCCAAAACAATGAGTTTGGCCTCCTCGCGGCTGCCGCGAGACACTGATAACAGGGCGCCCATACCCAGCTCAGCCATCTCAGCTTCACCCAGGGCTTTGAATTTCAGCCCCTTGTATTCGCTGGCCATCTCTTTGGCCGTGTTGGCGAGATCCGTGGGGGTGCACCAGTTGCCCGGACGGTTGCCGAGGTCGCAGGCCAGCGCCAGTCCATTGACCACAGCTTGACCTTGTTGCAGCGCCGTGCGCGCTTGGGCGGCTGGTAAATCAGCAGGGCTCAGAAAGGCGAGGCTGGTGAGGGCGCGCTTGTCGGCCTTCTCGCTTTTGCATTCGGTGAAGCGGTAACAACTTTGGCCAGCGCTGCTGATAGCGCGGCGCAGACTGGTGGCGGCGTCGACGTCGAGTGGCAGGGCACTCAAGCTAATGACAAGACGCTTGTTGCCCAAGCTCAGCGCCGCTTTGGTGGTGGCGCGAATGGCTTTATCCCTGGCGTCGATGTCGTCCGCCTTGTCGCCAAGCCCCACCAAGATGAGACGGCCTGGGCCGACGTCGGGTGGCAGCATCATGGTGCACAGCTGTCCTGGCTTGGACTTGGCGTCGCCCGCGGCAATGGCTGATTTTGCGGCGTCGACGATGGCGGGCGGTAGGTGATCAGCCAGCGCAGGCTGCTTGCCGACCACTCCCAAAACCAGGGTGTCGTTGGCGGCCAGGGCATCGAGTTGACTGAGCAAGGCATACTTCATAGTGGTTCTCTTCTCCAACCCGCTTTGCACGGGTTTATCCAGCACATTGAATCAGCCCGTCAGGATACAAGGTTTGCCGCGGTCGACCAATGCTCGGCCTCGCTGTAGGAGCGGTGTATGAACGCATTGCTGCAGCGGTATTTGTTTCGCGAAGCTGCGCGCACTTGGGTGGCGGTGACCATCGTGCTGCTTGCCATCATGTTGGCGACGCGTTTGGCGCGATTCCTGAGCGAAGCGGCGAAGGGCAATATTGATCCCTCGCTGCTCTTGGTGTTGGTCGGGTTATCCAGCCTGCGTTACCTCACCATTTTGATTCCGGTGTCCTTGCTGATCAGCGTGATGCTCACTTTAGGCAAGCTCTACCAAGACAACGAGGTGGCAGCGATGCAGGCCGGAGGTTTGGGTTTGGGCGGACTGTACCGTCCATTCTTGCGCCTCGGCTTGATGCTCGCCCTTCTCGGTGCCCTGCTAAGCCTGTGGTGGAGTCCTTTGGCTGGGAGAACGGCCGACTTTTTGGTGAAAGAGGCAGCCAGTCGAATGACCTTTGGCCTGCTAGAGCCCGGCCGTTTTCGCACCCTGCCGGACGGGCGAGGCACCCTCTATATTGAGGATTATGCCGACGATGACGGACGCCTCAAGCAAGTATTTGCCCAGGTGCGGGATAGCGCCGGAGACAGCATCGTGTTGGCCCGCGAGGGGGCGCTGAGTACCGATGAGCAAGGCCGCTACCAGCTTTTATTGCAGCAGGGTAGTCGATTCGAGCGCGACGCCATACGCGGGGACATTCGTATGATGGATTTCGCACGGCATGGCGTATCGATCATGCCGCCCGCGTTTGTTTACAGCTTATCCAAGACCTCACTGAAGCCATCACTGGAGTTATGGCACAGCGCTCAGCCAGAAGATCGTGCGGAGCTGCACTGGCGCTTGGCGACGCCACTGTCGACCTGGCTTTTGGTGCTCCTTGCCGTGCCGCTGGCGCGCACCTCCAGTCGTGGGGGGCGTTATGGGCGGCTGGGCTGGGGAATACTGGGCTTCATCATTTACTTCAATACTCTTGGTGTGGGTCAAGCGTGGCTGGAGGCGGGACAGCTGCCGTCGAGCTTTGGACTGTGGTGGGTCCATGCCATCGTCGCGGCTGTCGGCTGCGCTATGTGGCTGCGCGCAGGCCGCTATCGCCAGCGCCTGCGGCGGGGCTTGCTATGAGATTGTCGCTACTCGACAGGCATCTGGCCGTTGCGGTCCTGACAGCGACATTGGCCACAGCCATGGTGCTGTTGGCACTGGTCGGTTTTGTGAGCTTTGTGGAAGAGCTAGATTGGGCGCGGCGACACGACCGCGGAGCTGATGCTGCCATGCTTCTCACGTTGTATAAGTTGCCGGAGCTGGCCTTCGAGATGTTTCCCATCATGGTGCTGCTCGGTGCAATTTTGGGCCTCGGCGGTTTGGCTGCTGCTGGAGAGTTGGTTGTCATGCAGGCAGCAGGCATGCCGGTATGGCGTATGGCGCTATCGGTGGCCGTGGTGGGGCTGCTGCTGGGAAGTGCCGCATTACTCTTAGGGGATCGCGCCGTTCCCTGGGCGAAAACGGCGGCGGCAGCGGTGAAGCATGGGGCGACAGAACGTAACCAATCCGTACCGGAGCTTTGGCTGCGCGAGGGAACACGGTTTGTTCACGTGGCTGAGGTCCACAGTCCCACCCAATTGGAGCAGCTACGCATCTTTGAAATGAGCGCTAGAGGTGACCGCCTGTTAGGGGTAGAAACCATCAGCCGGGCTGACTTTGTTGATGGTCAATGGCAGGGGCAGGCATGGCAAAAGGACCATGTGGGCCAGGGCAGCCTGGATCGACGCCAACAGTCGCTGCGTGATCTTAGTTTGCAGTTCGAGCCCGAGGTTTTGCGACTCTTCTTGCTCCAGGCCGATGCCCTCTCCCTGCCGGGTCTACGTCGTTATATCGATTACCTGGAGCGGAACAAACTCGACTCCCATCGCCCGCGATTGGAGTTTTGGCGCAAGCTCGCAGCTCCTCTCAGCGTGGTCGCGATGATGCTGTTGGCCGTGCCCTTTGTGCTTGGGCCACTGCGTGACACCGGCGCCGGCCAGCGCCTATTTATTGGTGTATTAATTGGCATCGGCTTCTACGTCGTCAACGAGACGGCTGTGAGTTTGGGGGCCGTGTATCGGTGGTCGCCTGTTGTGGCGGCGTTCGCGCCGGCTCTCCTGCTGATGTTGATCGCTGGCTGGCGGCTGCGCTCGTTCCGCTTGGGTTAAGCGGCCTCTGCTTCGGTCTTCGCCGAGAATTTCGACCTGGCGAAGCTGGTCGGGGTATAGTGCTAAGCCTGTTCGGGCCGCCTTGGTTGCGGCCTTACCTACAAATTGCTTTCCACTATTCTCGAGGGGACACGGGATGCACGCAATGGACCCCAAAGCAACGCCTTTGGACTGCTTCTACTATTGGGAAAAAGCACAACCAAACAAGCGCTACTTCACCCAGCCCATCGGCGGTGGCCAAGTTAAGGAATATACCTGGGCAGAAGTTGGTGACCAAGCTCGGCGGATGGCGGCGCACTTGCAGTCCCTGCAACTGCCACCCAAGAGTCAGATTGCGCTCGTCGGTAAGAACTCTGCGCATTGGATCATCGCGGACTTGGCCATCTGGATGGCAGGACACGTCAGCGTGCCTCTGTATCCCACGTTAAATGGCGATACGGTGGCCTACATCCTGGAGCACAGTGAGGCCAAGCTGCTATTCATCGGTAAGCTCGACGACTGGGATATGGTGCGCGAGGGTATTCCAGAGGATATGCCCACCATCGCCTTGCCTCTGGCACCCGCCGAGGACGCCCTGCAATGGGATGATGTCATTGCGACCACGGAGCCCATGAGCGAGCAGGTGCAGCGCGTTCCCGAGGAAATGGCCACGATTGTGTACACCTCTGGCTCGACGGGCAGACCCAAAGGGGTGATGACCAGCTTTGGGGGCATGGCGGCCGCTTCCATTGGCTTCTCCGACATCATGAGCTTGGATAACAACGAGCGCATGCTGAGCTATTTGCCATTGGCGCATGTGCTGGAGCGTTGGGTCGTGGAGACAAACTCTCTGCGCTATGGCTTCGAGGTGTTCTTTGCGGAAAGTTTGGACACTTTCGTGGAAGACCTGCGCCGGGCCAAGCCCACCATTTTTGCCTCGGTCCCCCGGCTTTGGACCAAGTTCAAGGCCGGCGTATGCGACAAGCTGCCAGAGCGCAAGCAAAAAGTTCTCTTCAAAATCCCGCTGCTTTCTGGGGTGATCAAGAAGAAGATCCTTACTCAACTTGGCTTGGAGCATGTGCGTTATGCGGCGACCGGCTCCGCGCCGCTGTCGGCTGAAACCCTGTCTTGGTATCGCTCCTTAGGGCTGGAGCTGCTGGAAGGCTACGGGATGAGCGAGAACTTCGGTTATAGCCATGGCACGCGTCCAGGGCTCGCGCGGGTGGGCTACGTTGGCCAGTCCAACCCCGGTGTAGATACCAAGATTGGCGATAACGGAGAGGTGTTGGTGAAGAGCCCAGGAATGATGATGGGCTATTTCAAACAACCGGAGAAAACGGCGGAAGACATCACCGAAGATGGCTACCTGAAAACTGGTGATATGGGCGAAATCGATGCCGAAGGCCGCCTGCGGATTACCGGCCGTATCAAAGAGTTGTTCAAAACTAGTAAGGGCAAATATGTGGTTCCGGTGCCCATAGAGAATAAATTGGCGAATCACGAGGCTTTGGAAGTGGTCTGCGTCGCCGGGGCTGACCAAACTGCGCCTTTCGCGCTATTTATGCTCGCCGATGAAGCGCGTGATCACCTCAGCAAAGGCGAAATTGACCGCGCCGAGTTGGAGCAGCAGTTCTGCGAGCTGGTTGACAAGGTCAATGAAGGTCTGGACCCCCACGAGAATGTGAAGTTCGTGGTGGTTGTGAGCGACACTTGGGGCATCGAGAACGGCTTCTTGACGCCAACTATGAAAATTAAGCGTAATGTGATCGAGGCGCATTACGCGGATCGTGTCGACGGCTGGTATGCCGCCCGCCAGCGCGTGATCTGGGATGGGTCATCGCCACAGGGCCAACAAGCCCCAGCTGAAGCGGCTTAAGCTAGCCAGCGAGCCCTCAAGAGGGGCTCGCGGGGCTGTACCCCTGCGCAGTCGGCATCAATCGCCGGCTGCGCAGGGTCTAGCTAAGATGCTGCTTTCAGCGCAATTTTGCGCAAACGGCGCGCTAAAGTGAGCAACTCGCCTCGGTGAAAAATGTTGCAGTGCAGGGAACTCAGCCCGTCAGATCGAGGTCTACAGCGCCATCATGCGAATGTGCAGCCCTAGCACACTCGCCAGCTTTTATCAGCGTTGCTAGAATCCGAGGATGGCTAAGACCACCACGCTCAAACCCTGGGAGCGGGTTACCGACCCCAACAGCTTTTCTGCATTGGTTGCATTGTGGGAATCCAATTACGCCCTGTTGGAGCGTTTGATTCCTGACTTGCGTAAAGTGCCGAGTGGTTCGGTATCACGCGGCGATGCCAATTGTCCCTTGCATCTGCACAGCGTTCACCATGAACGCTATACGGCCACTTTTATCCTGACTCACCGGTTTCCGGATAAGGGAGAAGTGCCCCGGTTGAAGGTGCGGGTGTTCTTTGATGCCAAGGCGGCCCAAGCCCTGGACGTGGAAAAGGGTGACTTTGGCGAGAATCTCTACCTGCAAATCCAGCGCAATGCCATGTTGAATAAGTGGCTTGATTGGTGCTTGGAGCAGGGCCACGGGTTCTGGATTCGTAAAGACGCCGCATAACTCGCCCGATCGCCTTAAAAGTATCCCCGCCCCGATGAGGGCGGGCGTTTTCAGTGTCGGCCGAGCAATCGCCCTCTGCGCTGAGCTATAAAAGACAGTGTGCTGCAGCCGAGGCTTCTCCGCCTCGGCGGTTCATTGCCTGCGCTGGCGTAATCAGGCCTGCTCGATAATGTGTAGCAGCTGCTCGGTCTTCTCGCGCATCAGCTCTTTGTCGCCGCGCGACTCCACGTTCAGCCGGGTGACTGGCTCGGTGTTGCTCTTGCGCAGATTGAACCTCCACTGGGCAAATTCCATGGATAGGCCGTCGGTCCGATCTTCGCTGAGCGCGTCGGCAGCGAAGGCAGCATGCACCCTGGCCATTGCGGCATCGGGGTCGTCTACAGTGCGGTTAATCTCCCCACTGGATGGGTAGCGGGCAATACGCTCGGCGACCAGCGCCGACAAGGGTTTGCCAGTTTTGCTAATGAGGGCCGCAACCAGTAGCCAGGGAATATTGCCGTTGTCGCAGTAAGCGAAGTTGCGGAAGTAATGATGCGCGCTCATCTCCCCACCATAGGCTGCGTCATGCTCGCGCATGATGGCTTTGATGAAAGCGTGTCCGGTGCGGCTTTGCACGGTTTTGCCGCCGGCGGCCTCGACCATGTCGATGGTATTCCAGGTCATACGCACATCGTGGACGATGGTGGCGCCGGGCGATTCGGTTAATAAGGCCTCAGCCAGTAACCCGACGATGTAGTAGCCCTCGATGAAGTCGCCGTTTTCGTCAAATAAAAAGCAGCGGTCGAAATCGCCATCCCAGGCCACGCCGAAGTCAGCTCCAGCCGCGCGCACAGCCTCCGAGGTTGGAGGGCGGTTTTGCTCGAGGATGGGGTTAGGAATGCCGTTGGGGAAGTTGCCGTTGGGCTCATGAAACAGGCGTTCGAACTGCAAGGGCAGGTGGGGTTCCAGCGCATCAACAATGAGGCCGGCAGGGCCATTGCCGGCGTTTACCAAGATCTTGAGCGGTTTCAGACTTTGAACGTCGATGTAGCCCAGCAAATGCTGGATGTAGTCGGCGCGGTGATCCAGCGCGGTCATGTCCACCTGGGCATGCTCGGGGTACACCCGGGTATCACTGGCGACCTTGGCTTCAATATCGGCTAAACCAGAATCTGCGCCAATCGGGCGCGAGCCTTCACGCACCAACTTCATGCCGTTGTAATCCATGGGGTTATGACTGGCGGTCACCATGATCCCCCCATCAAGTTCGTAGTAGAAGGTCGCAAAATAGACCTCCTCCGTGCCACAGAGGCCCAGATCAAGCACCTCCACGCCTTCGTCACGTAGGCCGCAGGCTAGAGCGCGTTGTAGCTCTTCACTGCTAAGGCGGACGTCGCGCCCTGTGACCACGCGCCGGGGTTGAACCACCTGGGCGTATGCGCGCCCAATTCGATAGGCGATGTCGACGTTGAGTTCGTCTGGGAGGCGGCCGCGAATGTCGTAGGCCTTGAAGCAGCTCATGCTCATTGTGGTCTTTGAGACAATATTCAGAAGATATCAGCGCCGGAGGCTATCACACCGCTGTGTCGGGTCGACGAATCGCGTATTTCTTGAGTAAGTGACGCAATTGGTCGTAGCTCAAGCCCAGCCTCTCGGCTGTGCGGCGTTGGTTGTAGCCATGCTCTGTCAGTGCCTGGCGCAGCACGCTCGACTCCTGCTTCGCGGTCCATGCGAAAAAGTCCGCGGGCAACTCCGTCTCCTCTGTAATCGTGGCGGCCTCCGTCGTCGCTCCAGGTTGTCCTGCTGGCGCGTGCTGTCCTGTTAGCGTGGGCTGTTCTGCTAAGTGGGCAGGAGGGCGCCAGGGCGAGTCGAAAGGGTCAATGATGATCTCGTCGATGGGGTCGTCTGACTCGGCGAGGCGATAAACCGCGCGTTCGATGACGTTTCGCAGCTCCCGTACATTGCCCGGCCAGCGGTAGGCACGCAGGGTTTCCAAGGCCTTCATGCTGAAGCCAGCAAAATGGGGTCGATCTAACTCGGCGCTCATGCTTTCGGCAAAGTGTTGGGCGAGCAGGCCAATATCAATGGGGCGGGCTCGTAACGGCGGTAGAGTGATGACTTCAAACGACAGGCGGTCCAGGAGGTCGGCTCGAAACTCGCCGCGCGCGGCGGCTGCTGGTAGATCCACGTTGGCAGCGGCAATCAGGCGTACGTCCACCTCCATTGTTGTGCTGGAGCCTACGCGTTCAAACTGACCATATTCAATCACCCTTAGTAACTTCTCTTGGAGGCGCATGCGCATCGATGCGAGCTCGTCCAGGAATAGGGTGCCGCCCTGTGCTTGTTCAAAACGCCCTTTGCGGGCTTTGGTGGCCCCAGTGAACGCGCCTGGGACATGGCCAAAAAGTTCCGTCTCGAGGAGATCATCGGAAAGTGCGGCGCAGTTGATTGCAACATACGGGTCGGACCAGCGCTGAGACAGATAATGAATACGTGCCGCGATCAGCTCTTTACCGGTTCCTCGTTCGCCAATGATCAACACTGGCCTATCCAGCGGGGCAGCTGCGGAGGCGCGCTCTACGGCTTGTAGAAAGTGGTCGTCTTCACCAATCAGGGATGGAAGTTCGGGGTGCGGCATGGCGGAAAATTCACCTATAGGTGGTGAAAAATACCTTATCTGTTTTTAGTGTGGCCGTCCATGAAAATAAAAAGATAGTGAAAACATAAGCTTATGAGCCATGCGAAAGTTGGCACGCGACTTGGAACACTGAGTGTGCACCTTCACTCAATGTTCAAAAGGATTTGACCATGCGCTCATTCAACCCTCTACTCGCCGTCGCCGCCATCAGCATGATGATGAGCACAGTTGCCCAGGCACAAAGCATCACGCGTGCCGAGCTTGCCCAGTCATTACACCAGGATATTTCGGCGCAAGGGAATGCAGCCGTGGCGCATATTGAGGATGAGCTGCGCCAATCGCTGCGCCAAATCCAGCCGGAGTTGGCGCCTATTCCATTTTTAAATGCGCAGCCCGAAGGGGTCCAGCCCCATCAGCAAGTGAATGGCTGAACCACTGCGCAGACTGCTAACACCCCCGATTCACTGATACGGAGCCTGACATGGGTATTTATAGTCGTCTGTCGGATATCGTGAACTCCAACCTGCATGCCATGTTGGACCGCGCCGAAGACCCTGAAAAAATGATCCGCCTCGCCATTGGCGAGATGGAAGATACGCTGGTAGAACTGCGCTCGAATGCAGTCTCCAGCATCGCTCGCCGCAAGCATCTTGAGCGCGAGCAGCAACGTTTGCAGGATAAAGCTCAGGAATGGGAAGCCAAGGCTGAGCTGGCCCTGGCCAAGGATCGCGAAGATTTAGCCCGCCAAGCCTTGCTGCTGGTAGAAGACTTTGCCAACAAAAAAGACGAGCTCGATACCGAGCTCCAGGCCCTCAATGAAAGCCTGGACAAACTGGATACCGATATCGGTCGATTGAATGACAAACTCAAGGATGCCAAGGCGCGGCAAAAGCAACTCTTACTGCGTCAGCAAACGGCGAGTGTTCAGCTGCGGGCGAAGAATCAGATTAATGATCAAAAGATTGCCGAGGCTGTTGCCAGATTTGAGAGCTTTGAGCGTAAAGTGGACGATCTAGAAGCACAGTCCGAGGTTCAAGACCTGGGCCAAGGCGAGGTACTGGACAAAGAATTTGCCAACCTCGAGAAACAGGATCGGGTGGAAGCAGAGCTGGCACGTTTGAAAGAGCGCCTGCGGAGCAAAGATGATTCCACCTCGCAAAGTTAAGGGAGACGTCGAGATTGGACGCCGTGGAACTGATATTCGTCCCGCTGATTGTATTTGTGGCAGTGGTTCTGCCGATCTGGATCATCATGCATTACGCAACGATCTGGCGGCGGGAGAAGCGTGAGCGCCGGCAAATTACTGGCACCCAAGATGAATTGGAGTCCTTGGCGGACCGTTTGGAGCGGCGGCTGGAGGTTATTGAGCAGTTGCTCGATACCGAAGACCCGCGCTGGAGAAATCCCTCATGAGTAGCGTATTTAAGAAACTATCCCAGCTCTATAGAAAGCCGGAAGATGGCTGGGCCTTTGGCGTCGTTGCCGGAATCTGTGAGGTCATGGGGTGGCGCTTACGCCTGACCCGGATGATTATCATCATCTTGGCCTTATTCTTCGGCCTCTTTGGAGCCTTAGCGGTGGCCTATCTCGCCGCCGTGATTTTGTTGCCGACGGTGGACGAAGTGCGCGACCCAAGGCCGGATCCTCAAGCCGAACGCGCTCAACGTCGCAACGCCAGTATTCATGAGCGCTATCAAGACATCGGCGGCCGCTTGGACCGCATCGAATCATACTTGCACTCGGCCGAGGCGAGGTTGCGGCGTAAGTTTGCCGACCTGGAGTCCGGATAACGCCGTGCGCCTGCGCTGCAGCGCTCAATGCGCGATGCCGTATTCGGGAGCAGCCCAGGCGGCCTAGCGAACATACGCGGACCGGGGGTATTGCCTAAGCTATGCGCTGGTAAACAATGATCCATGCATGTCGCGCTTGCGGCATGCGGATGGGGAAGCACAGCGTGAAAAAACTGCTCTTGGCAGCCTCGGTCCTGCTGGCCGTCTTGGCCTTTTTCTCCTTTGACCTTGGGCAGTACTTCAGCTTGGGGTATTTGCAGGAGTCCCGCGCAGATTTTGACCGTCTGCTCGCCGAGCATCCCCTTGCGACCGCTGGGGCCTTTTTCGCGATCTATGTCGCGGTAACGGCGCTGAGCTTGCCGGGAGCGGCCATCATGACTCTGGCCGGGGGCGCATTATTCGGCTTGGGATGGGGCTTGTTGTTGGTCAGCTTCGCTTCCAGCTTAGGGGCAACCCTGGCGTTTTTGGTAGCGCGCTATCTGCTGCGTAGTAGTCTTCAGCAGCGTTTTGGTCAGCGTTTAGCTGCTATTGACCGGGGCGTCGATAAGGACGGGGCGTTTTATCTGTTCGCCCTGCGCTTGGTGCCTGCGTTCCCGTTCTTCGTGATCAATTTATTGATGGGGCTCACAGCCATGCGCACGCTGACCTTTTACTGGGTGAGCCAGGTGGGCATGTTGCCGGGGACTGTGGTCTACGTGAACGCGGGTACGCAACTTGGGCAGCTCGACTCTCTGAGTGGGCTGTTATCCCCAGGCTTGCTGGGCTCTTTTGTGCTGCTGGGGCTGTTCCCCTTGCTGGCGCGCAAAGGCTTGGATTGGCTCAAACACCGTCGAGCAATGCAGGACTGGACCCGGCCCAAGCAATTCGACCGCAACCTTATCGTGATTGGCGCTGGCTCCGGCGGGTTGGTGTCGGCTTATATTGCGGCTGCGGTACGAGCCAAAGTCACCCTGATCGAAAAACACCAAATGGGTGGAGATTGTCTGAACACAGGATGTGTTCCATCCAAGGCCCTCATTCGTTCAGCCAAGGCCGTGCATCAGGCGAGCAAGGCATCGACATTAGGCTTGAACAGCATCCAGGTCGATTTTGACTTCGCGGCGGTAATGCAGCGGGTTCAAGAGGTCATCAAGACCATCGAGCCGCATGACTCGGTCGAGCGCTATACCCAGCTGGGTGTGGAGTGTATTCAGGGTGAAGCACGCTTGGTCTCACCCTGGGAGGTTGAGGTCAATGGGCAGCGGCTCTCCGCTCGTCACATTGTTCTAGCAACCGGGGCGCAGCCGCGTATGCCGGATATACTAGGCTTGAGCGATGCCCCCGTATACACCTCCGACACGGTCTGGACTCTGCGTGAGCAGCCTTCCCGATTACTGGTGCTGGGCGGCGGTCCCATCGGCTGTGAGCTCAGCCAGGCTTTCCACAGGTTGGGCTCGCAGGTTCACCAAGTGGACCGCAATTCGCGCTTATTGGGCAAAGAGGACGCCGAAGTCTCCGAGCTGGTGGAGAGTGTCTTTCGCGAGGAAGGCATTCATCTGCACCTGGGCGCTCAGGCGATTCAGGTTCTGAAAAATGATGAGGGCTGGGTGCTTGAGGTGGAGCAGGACACCCAGCGCCACCGCATTGGGTTTGATGCGATTTTGGTGGCGGTAGGCCGACAGCCTAGATTGCAGGGTTATGGGCTCGAAGATCTGGGTGTGCGGGCTTCTGGCACCATCGATACCGACGACTTTCTGCGCACGAATATCCCCAGCATCTTTGCCGTAGGCGATGTGGCCGGGCCATACCAATTCACCCATGCAGCGGCGCATCAGGCCTGGTATGCCGCCGTGAATGCCTTGTTTGGAAACTTGAAGAAATTTCGGGTGGACTACCGCGTGATGCCCCGCGTGACCTTTACCGACCCGGAGGTGGCACAGGTGGGGCTCAACGAAACGCAAGCTCAGGCAGAGAAGGTCGCCTACGAAGTCACCCGTTATGGACTGGATGATCTAGACCGTGCCATTGCCGACAGCCATGCTCGAGGCTTTGTCAAAGTTCTCACTGTGCCCGGAAAAGACCGCATTTTAGGGGTGACCATTGTGGGAGCTCAGGCCGGTGAGTTGCTCGCCGAATTTGTATTGGCGATGAAACATGGACTCGGGCTGAATAAGATCCTGGGCACCATTCATCCTTATCCCACCATGGCCGAGGCCAACAAATATGCGGCTGGTCAATGGAAGCAGGCGCACAAGCCTGAGGCTCTGTTGCAATGGGTCGAGCGGTATCACCGTTGGCGGCGTGGGGGTGCTTGAGCTCGTCGCTCAAGCTGAAGCGGCGAGGCAGCCCTAAACTCTAGCGCCAAGCGGGTACACTGGGCGCCGTTTTTATTTGTTCAAGGGATTGGCATGCCCACATTAGTATTGCTGCGCCACGGCCAGAGTCAGTGGAATTTAGAAAACCGATTTACGGGGTGGGTGGATGTAGACCTCACCGACCAAGGCATGGCGGAAGCTCGCGAAGCGGGTGCGCTGATGCGAGATGCCGGGTTGCATTTTGATGCGGCGCATACTTCCGTTCTCAAGCGTGCGATTCGCACACTGTCTACGGCAATGGAAGTATTGGATCAGGTGTGGGTGCCTGTGGCGCGTAGCTGGCGTTTGAATGAACGACACTACGGGGCATTGCAGGGTCTGAACAAAGCGGAGACCACCGAAAAACACGGCGAAGAGCAAGTCACGGTTTGGCGACGCTCCTACGCAACACCGCCACCGCCCATGTCCAGCGATGATCCCGGACATCCGCGAAACGAGGCGCGCTATGCCCATTTGGACCCTCGCGTGCTTCCTGCGACCGAATCCCTAGCCACAACTTTGGATCGTGTACTACCGTATTGGCATGACGTGATTGCGCCGCAGCTTCGCGCTGGCCACACCGTGTTGGTCACCGCACATGGCAACAGCTTAAGAGCGTTATACAAGTACTTACTGGATGTCGCCGAAACCGACATTGTCGGCGTGAATATCCCCACCGGCGTTCCGCTGAAGTTTGAGCTCAACCAGGAACTGGAAGTGACCGACTACGGCTACTTGGGCGACGCCCAAGCAGCGGCGGCTAAAGCAGCGGCGGTGGCCAACCAAGCCAAGGCCTAGTCACAGGGTCTTAGCGACAATGAGTGCCCTAGATGCACTCACGGCCTGCTCGCTGGTTAACGCGTATGCAAAAGCCCCGGCGGTCATGCGACCGCCGGGGCTTTTGTGGTCTGGGCGAGATTAGGCGCCGTGCGCTTGAGCCGAGGAGAACTCCCGCAAACGTCCAGTGTCAGCCAGAATTTGGGTGACTTCACGCTGGAGTTCTTGCTTGAAACCCAGATGAAAGAACACGTCAGCTACCACAAATATGGGCGCTGAAATGAGGCTTTGACTGATGTTTTCGTAGAACGCTGGGCGGTTCTTTTCGAAGTGGAGATGGCCATAGATCTGCGTTCCCCAACCGATGATCTGCCCGGCAGCGAACACGCTCCAGGTCCAGACTGGGCCCATGCTTGCGACTTCAGCTGCAGCCAATAAAAGCACGCCGTAAAGCACGGCGGCCACGCCACCAATAGCGCGGTCTAGCCAGAGGTAATACATGGTGCTCAACAGGTACATCACGCTGGCGGCGGTGATGACTACACCATTAAGGTTAGCCAGTGGCAATGTGGACAAGGCTACGAAGGCCGAGAATGTGATGGTGGGAACGCCCGCAACATGAATCCAGATGTTGGTGGGCTCTTGATGATAGGCCGAGTAAAAGGCCATTTTCTGTGCAAAGTGACTCATTTGGCGACATGCCTCCCAAGGAATGTTTCCTGCATAGTGTAGGGCGCTAGGTGTCCCAGGGGAGTCGCAAAAAATGCCAATGCCTCGTCATAAATTCGCGCTACGCTGGCGCTATGACCAAAGCTTATAAATCCCCAGAGTTTATCGATTCCCCGGATGCTAGGCCGCTGCGTATTCTGGCGGAGTACATGGAGCCGGAGAAGCGGCTGCGGGAGAATCACATTCACCGCGCCATCACATTTTGGGGTTCGGCGCGGATCCAGCCCGGCGCAAAGCAGGTGGCTGATGGGCGGGACTACTACCAATTGGCCTCAGATCTAGCTCAGAAGCTGGCTCACTGGACGCACCACAACCACCCTGCAGGAGAGCGCTTCCATGTTTTAACGGGGGCCGGTGGCGGCATTATGGAAGCTGCGCATGCCGGAGCTGCGCAGGTGGATAAGCGGCTCAATGTAGGCCTCAACATCAGTCTGCCATTCGAACAAAAGCCCAACCCTTTTGTGCCCCAGGACCAGCTCTTCGAGTTCCACTATTTTTTCACCCGCAAGTACTGGTTTTTAAACCTATCTGCTGCGCTGGTGGTGTTCCCGGGGGGCTTTGGCACCCTGGATGAATTATTCGAAGTATTGACCTTGATTCAGACCCGAAAAGCTCAGCCACGACCGGTGCTGCTTTTTGGTCGTGAATTTTGGGATGAATTGCTCGCCTTGCCGGCCTTGCTGCGCCAGGAACTCATCGCACCCTCTGATCTGGACGGGGTGTTACGCGCAGATAATGTAGAGGACGCGTTTACTGCGCTGACAGCGGAGTTGGCGCAGTCGACGTTTTGGGCTCCACCCGTGCCCGCGCCCAAGGAGTAGGGTGGCCCTCGGACAAGACAATAATGTTGTTGTCATGGTCCCAGCTCACAGCCTCGGCTTGTTCTAGGCGCTGCATGGGTACGGCGAGTGCCGGTTGCTCCAGCGCTTGGTGCCAGGTTTGCTGATCCCCGCGCCGGTATAGGTAGGGCCTGGCATACGTGCTAATGACCATGCGCTTGCCGCTAGGGTCAATGCTCATTCCCGTGGGTTGGCTGGAATAGGCCCCATGACGGGGATCGGCGGCCAAGTCCTCCGCACGGGGCGGGGGCAGGGTGTGGACCTTGCCCAAGAGCCGCGCTTGCGTCTGAGCGTTGAGAAAGTCCAAGGCGTAGAGATGAGGACTAGGCTCGCGTTTACTGAGTAGCAACAGCTGCCCCGACTGGGGGTCAACGCTCACGGCCTCTACATCACGGGGCCCATCAGGGTAGCTAAAGCTCAGCCTGTTTAGCTCGGTAACCGCATCGCCCTGGGGTTCTGGGAACCATATCACTTGAACTTCTGCACGCCGGGCGCGGTTATCTCCGACGTCAGCGATGAGTAAGTAGGCTTGTCCGGCATGCTGGAAGCGGGTCATATCCTCGGGGTCACGCAGGGATGCGGCTAAGCGAACCCGCCTTCTAAGCTGTAACTCCCGGTCTAAGCCAAAAAGGACCGCAGCGTGCCCACTGTCGTTATGGGCCCAATAGTGCACACCGGGCACGCTGGCCAGAGTCATTCCGCTGGCCTCCACTAATGCGGGCGGCTGCAGAAGTATTCTGATGGCCCAGACCAGCGCAGGGATAAGCAGCGCCAGACCAAGCCATATTGTGAGTCGTTGCGCGGCGCCGTTGCGCCGGGGGCCAGACATTTAGCGCATCGCTTAGGCCGCCGAGTCCAGAGGTGATTGCTCACCCTGCGACCAGCGCACGGCCTGTACGCCGGGGAGGGTTTCCAGCCAAGCGCCACCCATCATCATGGATGGGGTGTAATAGCCCGCCAAATCCGCATGGCTAAGAATGTGCTCGGCCAGAAATACGGGGCCATAGCTGGTCATTTGGTATCCGTTCGGGGTGTCCACTCGGGCGCTGAGCGTATTGCCGTCAGCATCCACAACTTCTCCCCAAACCTGCATGCGCTGTTGTTCACGCTTGCTGGCATTGGGGCCGTGGACTTTTTTCGCGATCCGCCCCTTGAGGAAGTTTTGCACCAAGCCTAGGCGCAGCAAGGGGCGTAACCAATTGCCCATACGCATGGCTTTGAGCGTGCGTTTGGACGCCGGTACAAAGACGGTGATGTTGGGAATCCCCGTACTGGTGAAAGCGGTTGAGATATCTCCCCAGGGAATAGGCGTGGCTTGGCGTGGGCCCTGACCAAAGTCAATGTGGCGGACGCAAAAGCCATTAGCCCGGGTTTCAAGACTGCCATGGCGGCGAACTTTCACGCCCTCGCGCATCCCTTCTACCGTTGTTTTGGCGGTACCAGGAGATAGGCTGTTGCCGCCGGCAAAGCCCAGGCTGAGGTGCTGGGCATCGGGCATTTTGTCGGCCAGGAGGCGCGCCAGACAGTCGGTCGGTATGACATCAAAGCCGGTTCCAGGAAGCAGAACAACTCCGGCTTTGCGCGCTTGGGAGTCGCGACCTTTAGCCGCCTCAAACACCTGAATCTCTCCGGTGATATCGAGGTAATGCGTCTGGCTATGCAGACAGGCATCCATCATGGTTTCGGCTGTGGCCGAAAATGGGCCGGCGCAATTCACTACCAGAGCCATATCCGCGAGGGCATGGGCTACCGAGTCTGCTTGTTCCAGGCCGAAAACGCGCCAGCTTAAGCCCAACTCTACGGCCAAATCCTCCAAAGCAGCGGCGTTGCGTCCGGCCAGTACTGGCTTATGCCCGCGCCGAACGGCTTCGCGCACGATTAATCGTCCGCTGTAGCCATTGGCTCCGTAGATCATCCATTCTTGTTGTATGGGCTGCGGGCTCGTCGCCATGGACTCAATTCCTCAAAAGCTGTGTTGTCGGCCCGTATCGTGCCAGAATCCGCGCCGTGGACCTACCTTCCGATATCAGCCTGCAGGCGATCGTGCGCGCTGCCTTGCTGCGTTTTGCTCAATTGGGCTACGGCCTCGAGTGCGAGCCCACAATTCGCTGGGACTTACGCGGCCAAGCCGCTGGCCAGGCCATCTTGCAAACACACACGGTGCGTTTAAATGCCGAGCTGCTGCAAAGCGCGGGCGAGCAGATGACCCGCCATACGCTTATTCATGAGCTATGCCACTTGGCAGTATGGCGCCGCCACGGGCGGCGCGCCCGGCCTCACGGGCCGCAATGGCAGAATTTGATGCGCGCAATGGGGGAGGAGCCCAAGCGCTGCCACGACCTTGCAGCCAGCCCCTCGCGACGACAGCGGCGTTTCCGGTACGCTTGTGCCTGTACGACGGTCCACGAGCTTTCAACCACACGCCATCACCGGGTGCTGCGCGGAGAACGGTATTTATGCCGGCGCTGCGGTGAAATACTGCGTGCGGCCCAAGACGAAGCGACTACGGACCGCTAGAACCACTGGGAGAACACTGTTGAACACGACATTGATTGGTAGGTTGGTCATGGCCTGCCCGGCACTGCTGTTGTTGAGCGCATGCGCGACCATCGACAACACCCTGGGCTTGGTCGGCTTAGACGGCCTGTTTGGTAGTGAGGCCGAGCCACCCGCCCTGAGCGCTGAGATTCGTCCAGCCGACCTTCATCAACATGTGCAGATATTGGCCTCGGACGCCTTTGCTGGACGCGCACCGGGCACTGTTGGCGAGGAGCTCACCACGCAATACTTAGTTGAAGCTTTTGAGCAAGCGGGGCTGGAGCCAGGTCCGCAAGGCTCCTACCTGCAAAGCGTCCCCTTGGTGGGTTTGCAATCCGATGCCGACATGGGGCTCCAGGTCCAAGGCAAGCCCCTACCGCTGCGGATGAATCGCGATGCAGTGGTGGTCTCGCAGCGGGTTGCGCCGCGCACCGTATTACGCCGCTTGCCATTGGTATTCGTGGGCTATGGCGTGCAGGCCCCTGAACATGGTTGGGATGATTACGCAGGTGTCGATCTGCGCGGGAAAATCGCCGTGATGCTGGTGAATGACCCGCAGGTGGAAGCCAGTGATGGCCGCTTGGACCCAGGATATTTTAAGGGTCGCAGCATGACCTACTACGGCCGCTGGACCTATAAATTCGAGCAAGCCTCCAGAATGGGCGCTGCCGGAGCCCTCGTGATTCACAACACGGCCATGGCTGGCTACCCCTGGGAGGTCGTCGCTGGTAGCTGGGGTACCGAGAACTTCACCTTGGACCGCGATGATGGTAATGCGCAGCGGGTTGCGGCTGAGGGCTGGCTCCATGAGGACTTCGCACGCGAGCTTTTTGCGCGTTCTGGTTATGACTATGAACTGCTCAAGCGGCAGGCTGCGCGCCCTGGGTTTACCGGTTTCGAGCTGCCCGCCAGCGCCAGCCTGATGGTGCGCAATAAAATTCGCCGGGTGCGCTCGCATAATGTGGTCGCGACGGTGCCTGGAACCGACCCCGCACTCCGCAATGAATGGGTGACCTATACCGCGCACTGGGATCACCTGGGGGTGAATCCGGATTTGCCTGGCGACCAGATTTACAACGGGGCCGAAGACAACGCCACGGGCATTGCCGGGTTGTTAGAAATTGCCGCGGCCTTTGCTCAGCAGCCCGCCCGTCGCAGCACCATGTTCCTGGCCGTGACCGCCGAGGAGCAAGGCCTACTAGGAGCGCGTTGGTATGCGGAGAACCCTCTGGTGCCGCTGGCCCAAACCGTGGCCAATATCAACATGGATAGACTCAATGTATTGGCTCCCACCAAAGACATCGTTGTAATTGGTCGCGGCCAAAGCACTCTGGAGCAGGTTTTAGAAACCGCAGCAGCTACCCAAGGTCGTGTGCTGGTGTCGGAAAGCACGCCGGAGAAGGGCTATTACTTCCGCTCTGACCATTTTGAGTTTGCCAAACGGGGTGTACCTGCGTTGTACGCAGACTCAGGCAAGACTCCGCGTTTGGGTAACCCAGAACTCTTGCACGACTACAACGCCGATTACGTGCGCGATCGCTACCACAAGGTCGATGATGAGTATGACCCCACTTGGCCGATGACTGGCGCCGCTCAGGATATGCAACTGTTGTATTTGGTTGGGCAAGCGGTGGCGAATACCACGCGGCCTCCGCAATGGCTACCCAGTAGTGAGTTCGCGACGCTTAGACCACCGGCGCCTTAGTTCAGTGCCGGCGGGCATCTTCGGGGTGCTCGCCGGCATCGCTAATGTTCGCGTGCGAGTGTGAGTGACATTAGCGAATCTAGAGTCTCGGCGCGATTACCCTCAAGCGACGCTGAGTTCACTCAAGTGGGCAAACTGCTCCAAGCACTCTGGGTTAGCGAGGGCATGGCGGTTTCGCACGGCTTCTCCGTGCACCACAGCTCGCACAGCCAGTTCGGCCAATTTCCCCGAGCGGGTGCGTGGTAAATCCAGCACCTGGATGATTTTGGCCGGCACGTGTCTCGCACTACTGCCTTGTCGAATTTGGGATTGAATGGCATGGATGAGTTCCACGCTCAAGGTCAGTCCTGGCTCCAGTACCACGAACAGCACAATGCGGATATCGTTATCCCAGTTCTGGCCAATCGCCAATGACTCCTGCACCGCGGCGACTTGGTTCACCTGGCGGTAAATCTCTGCGGTGCCGATGCGGACCCCGCCCGGGTTCAAGGTGGCGTCAGATCGGCCATGAATGACGTAGCCGCCCGTGTCACGCCACTCCGCAAAATCGCCATGATGCCAAACGCCGGGATAGGTATCGAAGTAGGCGGCATGGTAGCGGCTGCCGTCCTCGTCATTCCAAAAGCGGACGGGCATGCAGGGGAAGGGCTTGGTGCACACTAAGTCCCCTTTATGGCCTGCTGCGGAGGGGAGGCCGTCTTCATCCCAGACTTCCACCGCCATGCCGAGTCCGGGGCCAACGATTTCGCCGGCGTGCACAGACTGCCAGGGATTGCCCAGCACGAAGCAGGATACGATGTCGGTGCCGCCAGAAATGGAATGCACAGCTGCGTTGGGATGAACCTCGGCATACAGATAACGAAAGCTCTCTGCCGATAGCGGGCTGCCGGTGGAGGCAATGGTACGAATGCTGGACAGGTCATGATCCAGCCGCGGTCGGAGGTTTTGTTGCTTGCAGGCATCAATGAAACGGGCCGACACACCAAAGAACTGGCAGCGTGCACTTTGGGCAAAATCGAATAGGGCATTCGCGTCGGGACAAAAAGGCGAGCCCTCGTACAGCATTAAGGTGGCCTCTGAGGCCAGTGCTGAGACAAGCCAGTTCCACATCATCCAGCCGCAGCTGGTGTAGTAGAACACGCGATCTGCGGGGCGAATATCGCAATGCAGCTGGTGTTCTTTGAGATGTTGCAGCAGGGTGCCGCCTGCACCATGCACGATACCCTTCGGTGCGCCGGTGGTTCCGCTGGAGAACAAGACATACAGCGGATGGTTGAAGGGCAACTCGCGATAGGGCACACCGGCTAAGGGGTCTGGGTCTGGCCAGGAGTGGAGGCGGTCATGCTCTGGCGGGTCTAGCTCATCCCAAAGATAGTAGGCCTGTTTCACACTGGGCAGAGCATCAAGCACCTGGGTTAGTCGCTCACGGCAGTCAAAAGGCTTGCCGCCATAACGATAGTCGGTGACTCCAAACAACACCTCGGGCTGCACTTGGCCCAGCCTGTCGAGTAAGGCTCCGCGACCGAAGTCTGGCGAACATGAGCACCAAACAGCGCCAAGGGCGGTGGTGGCGAGCATGGCCGCTACAGTTTCTGGGCGGTTCGGCAGAATGCCGGCCACACAGTCCCCAGGCTCTACACCAATTTGGCGTAGCTGCCGAGCAATGCCCGCGGTGGCGAACTTGAGTTGCTCCCGAGTCCACACCTGCTTGCGCCCGTCTTCGCTGCGGGCCAGGATGGCAACGTCGTCGGGGTGGCCGCGTTCCAACAGGTTACGCGCAAAATTGAGTTGGGCCTCGGGGAAGAATTGCGTGCCGGGCATCCCCTCGCCGGTGCTCACCGGGCCGCTCAGTTGCCCCTTCACCTGAGCAAATTGCCATAGACCGGGCCAGAACTCTTCCGGTTTATCTACGCTCCAGCTATGCAGTTCGGCAAAGCTCGTCGCCTGCGGCCGAAAACGTTGCGCAAATTGGCTCAGTAGCGATGTCGAGCGGCGCTCTTGATCCGGCTGCCAAAGTAGCTCTGCGCGGCTCATGCTGAGGTGGCCTCAGGTTGGTTTTCGGGACGGGTGCTAACAAAGGCATCTTGCTGCATGCAGCTTTGCTCGATGGCTTCCAATGCGGGGTAGGCAGCAACATCGATATCGAATCGCCTGGCATTAAAAAGCTGCGGAATGAGGCAGAGCTCAAACAAGCCTGGGCAATTTGCTGTATTCAATAGGTCTGCAGCGTGCTCCACCCGATTGTTCAGGGCAGTCAGGCCTTGGCTAATCCAATGCGAGGCCCATTGCGCCCGGTGATCTGCGATGCCCCAATCTTCGACGGTTTGTAGTACGCGTAGGTTTTGCAAAGGCTGGATATCACAGGCGATGACCTGGGCCAGTGAGCGAATCTGGGCAGCCTGCCAAGGGTCGGTTGGAAGCAGGCGACCTTGAGTGCTGAGGGTATCTAAGTATTCGCAGATGGCCAGCGACTGACTGAGCCAGCGGCCATTGTGCTCCAGTACCGGGACCTGGGCTTGAGGGTTGCGTGCCAAATGCTCCGGCAAATGTTGCTGCCCTCCATCCTGAATGAGGTTGATGGGGCAATGCTGCGCCTCCAAGCCTTTCAGGGCCAGCGCAATACGAACGCGCCATGTGGAGGAGCTGCGCCAATAGCCGTACAGGCGTAATGGGCTATGCACCGGCGTGTTCCACGACAGTTTGCTCGATGGTGCCGAAAAGGTTGCTGCCCTGGGCATCGTGCATTTCAATTCGCACCCGGTCGCCGACCTGCAGAAATGGAGTGCGGGCCTGCCCCTGCAGAATCGTTTCGACCATGCGCTGTTCGGCCAAGCAGGAGTACCCCAAGCCTCCCTCACTGACTGGGCGACCCGGACCGCCATCGGCATCCCGGTTGGACACTGTCCCCGAACCAATGATGGTGCCGGCACTCAGGCTACGAGTGCGCGCGGCGTGCATGATGAGCGTGGGAAAGTCGAAGGTCATGTCAACGCCAGCATCGGGATGGCCCAGCGGCTGATTGTTGACAAAGCTGTGAAGGGCGCCATGAAGCTTGCCCTCACGCCATTGGCTCTCTAGGGCGTCAGGGGTGAGCGCTAAGGGTGAGAAGGCACTACTGGGCTTGGATTGGAAAAAGCCAAATCCCTTGGCGAGTTCTGCTGGAATGAGGTTACGTAGCGATACATCATTCACCAGCATGACTAACCGTATAGCGTTGAGAGCCGTGGCGTAATCGGCCCCTTGGGGAACATCGCCAGTTACTACGGCGATTTCGGCTTCCAGATCCAGGCCCCAGCTGTTATCCGCCAAAGGGATGTCATCGCAGGGGCCGAGGAAGGTGTCGCTCCCTCCTTGGTACATCAAGGGATCTGTCCAAAAGGACTCTGGCATCTGGGCACCACGCGCCTGACGCACTAGTTGCACATGATTGACGTAGGCGCTGCCATCCGCCCAGGCCCAGCTGCGCGGTAGTGGCGAGCTACATTGGTGAGGCTCGAAGGGTTCCCCCAGGGCCGGCTCGCGGTCGAGCAAGGCGGCACGGTCTTGCAAAGCCGGGTACACCTCGTCCCAGTTCTCTAAGGCGCCACGCAGATGGGGAGCAATATTGCCTACCGGCGCACAGACTCGGCCATCTTGGCTGACGACGACTAATTGACCATCGCGGGATGGGGCTTTGAGCGAGGCCAGTTTCATACATAAGCTCCTGCGAGTGACGGGCCTAAAGCGAAGTGTATCCAGTATGCGCGCCAGACAAGTAGGCGCAAGTTCATACCCTGCATCTTGGAAGGGTACCCAGGCCCAAGGTGTTCTGTTTAAGCGTCTTTAGGGGGCTGGGTGGTCTGCATAGATGGCCGAGCCATCCAGGTATCGGCCCAGGCGGCTAGGGCCGGATAATGGTCACGCCAAAGTTTATGCGGATGACGAAAGTCCAGGTAACCCAGGGCCACGGCTGTAGTGGCCCGCCCTAGGTCGGTTGCAGCGGGGTCTAGATCTTGTTGACTGATTTGCTGCAAAGCGGCGTCCATGGCGGTATCCCAACGTTGTAGCCACAGGGGTGATTGATTGGCCTCTGGGCGGCCGCGCTCAAATACCGTGGCGACAGCGGCGTCCATCAAGCCTTGCGCCAGCACCACACGCTGCAAGCAATCCCAGCGCTCGCTGCCATGGCTGGGGATCAGTGAGGGGTGTGGATGCCAGGCATCCAAAAACTCGCAAATGAGGCGGCTGTCAAACAAGGTGCCCACGGGAGTGTTCACCAACGCCGGGACCTTACCCAGAGGGTTGGCAGCGCGCAGCTCTGGGCTGTCGGCCATGGGGTTGGTGAGTACTAGCTCGACTTCATCAGCCAGTCCCTTTTCTGCGAGTAGTACCCGTACTAGCCGCACGTAGGGCGAGGTTAATGATCCTAGTAGCTGCATGCGTCCTTCCATAATCGATCACGGTGTGGTGTGTAGGCTTGCCCCAACAAGCGTGTCATCGCGCCGGCCCTGTGTTTTCAGACTTGTGGGCGCGGCATTCCCCAGGAGTATAGGTAGTCTGCTTGCTCCAGGTGAGCCGTGGCCTTGCCGGCTTGCAGAGGGTCACGGGTATCAATCATGACGGCCACTTCGTCTGTTTTGGCATCGGCTCCTAGATCAGCGGCATTGGCCAATGCTTTGGGATGCGGACCATGGGTGAAGCCTGCGGGGTGCCAAGTGAGCATGCCGGGGTGGATGTTGTCGCGCGAGAAGAAGTTTCCGGCGTGGTAGAACAGCACTTCGTCAAAGTCGTCGTTGTTATGGAAGAAGGGCACTTTGAGGGCGCCGGGGTCGCTTTCCATGGGGCGGGGCACGAAAGTGCACACCACGAAGCGTGCGCTGACGAAGGTGGTGTGCGCAGACGGTGGCAGGTGATAGCGCGGGCTCATTACCGGCCGAATATCGCGCCAGTTCAGGCGCACGGCACACAGGTCGCCATGCCAGCCCAAGGCGTCCAGGGGATTAAAGTCAAAACCTACGGTGCTGAGCTGATCTTGGCGCTTGATCCAAACCTGGGTGGAGGTTTCGGTTTGCTGCGCCACGAAAGCGGCATCCATCTGCGGACAGTCCAATGCCGCCGGATCAAATAGGGCCTGTGGACCCAAGAGGCCGCGGTCGGGTAGGCCAAAGGCTTCATTACGCGCTTCAACCATCAATACCGCGATGGGGGCATTGACTTCCAGGCGCCATAAACTGCCACGCGGCAGGATGAGATAGTCGCCGCTGTGGAGGCTGAGGTGCCCCCAATCGCAGTACAGCTCGGCCTCACCGTGGTGCAGGAACAGCAGTTGATCCCCATCGGCGTTTCTGGCCAAGGCCGGCATGGACTCTGGCAACTGCCACCAGCGCATTTGGCAATGTGCATTGTGCAAGATGACCGGGGCCTCCCAGGGGTTGGTGCTGCGGTCGTTGCACAGGGTGAGATCCAATGCCCGCGGCTGCAATGGCCCTTCCCATTGAGTCCACGCGGTTGGAGGGTGCCGGTGATGAAAATGCGCGGTGGGGCCAAAAAAGCCCGCCTTGCCCATTTCCCGCTCAAAAGGCGCCTCTTGGGGCAGGTCGCAGTGCGCTTGGCGCGAATGCACACCGGCGCGCTGCGGAATCCGAATCCATTGGCGTCCCATGTTTAGGAGGCCTTGTCTTGAATCACGCCCCGGCGGATTTGGTCTTCTTCGATGGATTCAAACAAGGCTTTGAAGTTGCCCTCGCCAAAGCCTTCATCGCCCTTGCGCTGGATAATCTCGAAAAAGATGGGGCCAATTACCGTGCTGGTGAAAATCTGCAGGAGGATGCCGCCGCCATCGGCGGGAGCACCATCCACCAATATGCGTAGTTTGCGCAGGTCGTCCACGGACTCGCCATGCCCGGGGAGGCGCGTATCGAGCTTGTCGTAGTAGGTGTCTGGCGTGTCCATAAACACCACGCCGCGCTCTCGTAAAGCGGCCACAGTGGCATAAATATCATCGGTGGCCAGGGCAATATGCTGGATACCTTCCCCCCGATATTCGCGCAAGAACTCCTCAATTTGGGAATGTTCATCGGCAGACTCATTGATCGGTATGCGGATCTTGCCGCAGGGGCTGGTCATCGCGCGGGAGAGCAGGCCGGTCAGTTTGCCTTCAATGTCGAAATAGCGAATTTCTTTGAAATTGCCGATGTTTTCGTAGAAACCCGCCCAGTTATCCATGTTGCCGCGCTCTACGTTATGCGTGAGGTGGTCGATGGTGTGCAGGCCGACGCCGCTGGTGTCTTCATCGGCGTCCTCTAGAGGAACGAAGTCCACGTCGAAGATGGACTGTTCGCCGTAGCGGTCGGTGAAATACAGCACGCTGGAGCCAATGCCGTAAACGGCCGGCATTTTGAGTTCCATGAAATCGCAGGGGGCATCGAAACGATGCGCCCCTCTGGAGATGGCATATTCCAAAGCGGCAGGCGCATTGTTCACCCGCCAGCCCATGGCGCACGCCGAAGGCCCGTGCGCATGCGCAAACTGCTGGAAGTGCGAATAAGGCGTGGCGTTGATCAAGAAATGAATATCGCCCTGTTTGTACAGGGTGACGTCTTTGCTGCGATGTTTGGCGATGGCGCTAAAGCCCAGCAGCTCGAAGAGCGTATGCAGCTGGTCAATACCGGCGGCGGTAGGGGCCGTAAATTCGACAAAGTCGAATCCATCGGTGCCGAGGGGGTTGCTGTTGTTGGTGGTCATGGGCGAACTCGCATGGATGAGAGGGCCGGTGGCCTCAGTAGTGATCGTTGGCCATATGGCTACGGGTCGAGCCAGTTGGAGAGCCGGCAGAGAACAGCGCCGGAAGCAAAGGCTTGGACATGGCCTCGCGCACATGGGCCATCAGGTCGATACGGGTGAGATCGAGCAGGGTGCGGAAGTCGTCCAACAGGTAGTACTGCGGCTGCATGATGTCGATGCGATAAGGAGTGCGCAGCACGGTGTCCAGGTCAAAGGGGCTATGTCGCGCTTGGTCCCTGCGCAGGGCGTATTGGGTTTCGCCAATGGAGGACAAGATGCCGCCGCCGTAAATCTGCAAACCCGCCGGGCGTTGAATCAGCCCAAACTCCACCGTAAACCAATACAGCCTGGCCAAATAGCTGCGCTCGGCGGGTTGTGCCTTGAGGCCAAGCTGGCCGTAATGGGCAGTAAATTCGGCAAAGTCCGGGTGCATGAGCATGGGCACATGGCCGAAAATTTCATGGAAGATGTCGGGCTCTTGCAGGTAATCCAGCTCATCCGGGCGCCGAATGAAGGTGGCTGCCGGAAAGCGGCGCGCGGCCAGTAAGGCAAAGAACTCGGAAAATGGGATCAATGCCGGGACAGCTGCGACTTCCCAGCCGGTTGCGGCCTTGAGTCGGCGGTTGATGTCGGGTAGCTGAGGGATGCGGTCTTGGGGCAGCTGCAGCGCATCTAAGCCCTGCAAAAATTCCGCACAGGCCACCGATTCCACCGCCGCAAGCTGGCGTTGGATTAAGGTGGCCCAGGTCGAATGCTCGGTGGTGGAATAGTCCACATAGCCTTTGGCATTCGGAACATGCGCCGTATACGCGGCTGGTTGTCCCATGGTTGTCTCCTCAGGGGCAGTATTCCTTGCGCGACACCACCCTCAGAGCAAAGCATACGCTATGCCACCGGCCCTCCCAAGTCTGCGAAGGGGAGTCACCAGGCCCTAGGAGCTACCGCAGCGCAGAGCAAGCCCTTTCCTGCAGGGCCTGACCCTATAGCGTTGGCCAGCTGTGCTGCGGGCTAGAAGTCGAGCAGTACAGCGCCCCAGGTCATGCCCCCGCCGACGGCTTCCAACAAGACCGTATGGCCGGGCTGGATACGGCCATCGCGCACCGCCTGGTCCAACGCCAAGGGCACCGATGCGGCGGAGGTGTTGCCCTGTTTCTCCACCGTGGTAATCACCCGCTCTGCGGGCAAACCCAGCTTGGCCGCCGTGGCCAGGATGATGCGGATGTTGGCTTGATGGGGCACCAGCCAATCGATCTGCGGGCCTGTGAGCTGATTGGCCTCTAAGGCCTCACGACAAACCCCATCCAGGGCTTTGACCGCAAACCGGAACACGGCCTGGCCGTCCATTTCCAGAAATACGCCATCTGCCAGAGCCGGGTTGGTCGGAGAGCCGCGGACCTGCAAAATGTCACCGTAATCTCCGGCTGCATGCAGATGCGAGGAGCGAATGCCTGGCGTGGGGCTTTGGCTGAGCACCACGGCGCCTGCGCCATCTCCAAAAAGTACGCAGGTGCGCCGATCGGACCAGTCCAGTAGGCGCGAGAATACCTCGCTACCAATCACCAAAGCATGTCGATGCTGCCCGCTGGCAATGAATTTGTCGGCTACGGCCAAGGCATAGACAAAGCCGCTGCAGACCGCTTGAATATCGAAGGCTGCGGCCCCCTCGGGGATACCCAATTGGCGCTGCACGATGCAGGCGGTGGAGGGAAAGACCAAATCGGGTGTGGTGGTGGCCACAATGACTAGGTCGATATCGGCAGGACTGAGCTGGGCCGCGTCCAAAGCTTGGCGGGCCGCGGCTACGCCCAGATCAGAGCTGCACTCATCGTCCGCAGCCACATGACGGGAGCGAATGCCGGTGCGCTGGAAGATCCAGGCATCGCTGGTGTCGATGCGCTGTTCCAGCTCTGTGTTATGAACCTGGCGCTGGGGCAGGTAGCTCCCAGTTCCACTTATGCGTGCGTACACTCTTCCTCCGGAGTGGCGGCGGGCATCTGGGTCGGTTACCGTGACGCTCCACCCTGCCGGAGACACCTTACATGACCACACGCTATCAGGCCTGGGCCGCGACTGAAGTCGGAGGCAAACTCAGCCAAACCACCATCGAGGCGGGTCCACTGGGCGAGAATGAGGTGGAAATTGCGGTCGAGAGCTGCGGTTTGTGTCATTCCGACCTGTCCATGTTGGATAACGAGTGGGGGCGGAGTGACTACCCCTTGGTACCCGGTCATGAAGTGGTGGGCCGGGTTATCGCCAAAGGGGCTGCAGCACAAGGTCCTGAGCTTGGCGAACGGGTGGGGCTAGGCTGGTTCAGCCACGCTTGTGGCGGCTGCGCGAGCTGCTTGGACGGCGCGCAGAACCTCTGCGGCCAAAGCGCCGAAACCATTGTTGGCCGGCATGGCGGCTTTGCCCAAGTGGTGCGCGCTCACTGGATGTGGACCATTCCCATTCCTGATGCCTTAGACCCTATTAGTGCGGGGCCCTTGTTCTGCGGGGGGATTACCGTATTTCATCCCTTTGTGGCCTTCGACATTAAGCCGACCGACCGCGTGGCGGTGGTAGGCGTGGGTGGGTTGGGCCATCTGGCGTTGCAGTTCGCCAAGGCCTGGGGCTGTGAGGTGACGGCCTTGTCCTCATCGCCTGACAAAGCCGATGAAGCTCAAGAATTAGGCGCGCACCGCGTGGTGAATAGCCGCGACAAAGAGGCGCTCAAAGGCGAGGCCGGCCGGCATGATGTGGTGCTGGTCACCGTGAACGTGCCGCTGGATTGGCAGCGCTACCTCCAGGCCCTGGCACCCAAAGGCCGCCTGCACTTTGTGGGCGCTGTGCTAGAGCCGGTGCCCGTGCCCGCTTTTTCCCTCATTGGAGGCCAGCGCAGCCTATCGGGTTCCCCCATGGGCACGCCCACAACAACCCGGCAAATGCTGGAGTTTTGTGCCCGTCATAACATCCAGCCCCAAGTGCAGACCTTCCCCATGTCGGAGGTGAACGCCGCTATTGACCACGCCCGCGCCGGTAAGGCGCGCTACCGGGTGGTGTTGGAGCAGGATCAGCCTTTGGCCTCAGAGCTTAGCTGAAAACACGCTGCTCATCTGGCAGATGCAAACGCCAGCAACCACCAATGATTCTAGTCTTTGGTCTCAGTGGTGCGCCGGTGGCACCTACCGCGGTGTAACCTCGGCGAAAGGTATCGAGACGGCATTTTCGCTCTTCTTCTAGCTGGGATTAAGCTGCATTTGAGATCAGGCCCAATAGATAGCGAGGCAAAGAAATATGTCATCTCAGTGAGGCTGGGTGACCGGACTCCAGTTAGGGTGCCAGTGTCGGCGCGTTCGCACGGGGGTCACTGGCACCAAGCGCCGGCACTAGATGATCAGTCCCAATAGCGCCAGGGGCGCCCCGGCGGGATTGCCAAGCCTCGTCCAGGGTGGCGTCCGCAGTGTCAGCGAAGGGGATCGAGGCCGGCCCCGTTTGCCAAAACTCGCCCTGAATACGGTCTGGGGTGGCATCAATCAGCACAAAGCCGTGAATAGCGGCGTTGTGGTGCATCACATTGGGGTTGCCTAGCTCTACGCCTAGGTTATAGCCCTCGGCAGCCACTTCGGCTGCCGTTTGGGCGTCGGGAACGAAGTCGATGGCGTTGTTGGAAGTGACGCTCATAGCCACAAATTCCACGCCGACCGAGCCTTGGCCGGTGATGGGGTTGTACCCGGGTACGCCCGTGATATTGGGGGTGATGGGGTTAAACAGCGTATACGGGTCTTCGGTGATGTCGGCGGCCCAGGCGGTGTGGATATCGCCGGTGAGCACCACATTGTTGGCGATGCCGCCGTCGCGCAAAAAAGCCATCAACTCGTTGCGCTCGGCCACATAGGCAGCCCAATTATCGGTGCCTTCGTTGCCGCCACCTTGGCGAATGCCCATTTCCTGCGCTACCTCTTCGGGCAGATAGGGCAGAGGGACTTCCCCCTGTAGAAAGCCGCGGTGCGGCGAGATCATGGTTTGCTGACCTAGAATGCGCCAGGCGGCATTGCGGCTGGCGGACTGCTGCAGGCCTTCCTTCAGCCAGGCCTTTTGCTCGGCGCCCAGCATGCTCCGACTGGGGTCGTCGGCCGCCGGGTCGTTGATGGTCTCGATCTCCGGGGCATTCCGTTGTAGGCGCGTATCCAGCATGAATAAGTCGACGAGGTCACCGAACTCGAAGCGGCGCCAAATGGTGAGCGGGTCCTGAGGCTTGGGCAGACGGATGGGCATCCATTCGGCATAGGCAAGAGCTGCAGCGCTTTTGCGCGTGTCCCAATCGCCTTCGGTAGCAGGGTCATGCTCCTCGGCCCCATCAATCCAGGAATTATTAGCGGATTCGTGGTCATCCCAAACGGCGATGAGCGGATGTTGGCGGGTCATCTCGGCCAAGTCGGGATCGGTCCGATACTGCGCATGTCGCATGCGGTAATCGCTGAGGCTTACTGTCTCTTTTTCCGGCTCATGTGGGCGCCCGATGGGGCTGTTACTACCCGAGTACTCGTAGAAGTAATCTCCAACGTGGAGAACGGCGTCCACATCCCGTCGGGCCAAGACCTTGTAAGCATTGAACCAGCCATTGCTGAAATTGGAGCAGGCCACGAGGCCTAATCGGACCCGGTCTACACCTGCCGATGGCAAAGTTTTGGTCCGTCCAATCGGAGACGCTTCGCCGTCAATGGTGAACTGGTAGTAGTAAGTGGTACCCGGCTGCAGGCCGGATACATCCAGCTTCACCGTGAAGTCGCGTGCAGCCTCCACCACTTGCGGTTGTTGGTCCACCCCATCACCACTGCGCCGCACCACTTGCTGCAACTGCGGGTCGCGAGCCACCACCCAGTCAATGACTGTGCCGTCGCCGACCCTACTAGCGCGTGTCCACAAAATCACCCGATCCTGCAGGGGGTCGCCTGAGGCAACACCATGCTGAAAGATGCTCTGTTTGACGGAGCGCAGTGTTTGCGGGCTATTTCCTTCGCAACCAGTGAGCAGTACGCCCGCCGTTAGCGCTGCTGAGCGCGCAAGAAAGTCGCGACGTGTGGAGGGCACGGCGGTCTCCGTTTATCCAAGGGCTGTTCAGCTTGGCAGCTCAGGGTTACCTGAAAATGACAGCTGCTGGCAAAAGGGCGCTGAGGTTATACAACTGAGCTACGACCGCCCCAAGCGCTGCACTTCACCACAGGCATTGTCGTCACATTCCGACAGGCTTCCGGGGCCGGATTGGTCATGCTGGTTGCAGGCACATTCGGGAGTTGGTGATGCGGGCGGTGGGGTTGCTCTATCTGGCGGTTGGTATTGGCTTGGCCGCTTGCGGTGGCGGTGGGCGAGGCGTGGAGTCTTCCAGTGATGCGCTCGCGGTGAGCGAAGCACTCGATGCGGTGGAGCTTGCGGCCGGTTGCCACTGGTTCGAGGTTTTTCGCGAGGGGGAGGACTACTTCAGCTTGGCGGACAGCTCCGCGCGCTATTGGGTGGCTTTAGGGCCTACGCAGCCCGAGCCAGGTACGCGTTTGGTGGCCGAGGGGGTTTATCCCAACGCCCGTTATTTTTCCTTGCATCTGTATGACGGCAACGCGCAGTCGCGAGACGCGCTGGCGGATGTGGATGTTGACCCCGGTCAGGGCTTCAATCCTTATCGCTTCCCTGAGCTCATTCCTGATGCCTTGACGCCGGGTGGGTCATATTCTGTAGCCGTTGAGTTTGGGCCTGCGCCATTGCGGGAATCACGGCGGGCCAACACTCTATACAGGGGGCGACTTTTGGCCGCCGATGCGCGGCAACGGCGGAGCATACTGATGTATCGGGAGTATTTGGCGCAGGATGCGCCGGTATTGCCGGAACTGGTCGTGGAGACACCATCCGGTCAACAGCCTCTGGCTGAAGTGGAAGATGTAGCGGCTTGCGCTGGTATTCGGGAAGAGTATCGGCGGGCGTATTTGGGCTTGGATCAGGCTGCGGTAGGCCCGCCACGAGTTCCGGCCGATGACCCACCGCGTATGCGCAAATTTCAAGGAGCCATTGGTCAGGGCGAGGGCGCTTTTGTGAATCGCCATGTGAGTTACCTCTATGCGCTGCCAGAATATCGGGCGGGGGAGGTGTTACTGATGCGTTTGCTGGCCCCACGTGTGCCAGCCGAGCAGACTTTGCTCAGCCCCTTGTTGCAACCGGCTCAGCTGCGTTTTTGGTCGGTTTGTCAGCAAGGCTTGCTCACGGCGCCGGTCGCCGGTTGTGTTCATGACGTGGATGCGGCGCTGGACGCCAATGGCTACGCCACGATATGGATCAGCCGTGCTGACGCGATGCCAAATGTTAGGGCTTCAGCACTGGCCATCAATTCTTTGCCCTGGGGCGCGGAAGATCGCGGCTTTCCGGTGTACCGGCATATGTTGCCCGAGCCCAGGTTTGCGCAGAGCATTCAAGCGGTTAATGGCGACGACGATGTTGAGTCCACTATGCAGGACTACGCTCCCCGTTTAGCGCAATGCCATGCAGCCGAGCTGGACGCTGTGGGCGCGTCCAACTCGGCCGAGTTGTTTGCGGCCTGTGAGGGCTTGGCGCAGGCGCAGCCTTAGCGCATGTCCGAAGGCAGCTTTCCGCCGATGGACACTGCCCAGGCAACGATGACGCATTGCCTATAGGCCGCTCAGGCCCATATGCAGGGCAGCCAGCGCCGCGAGAGCCAGTGCAATGAGGGTCAGTAATGCGCCATAGAAGCGACCCAGGAACCACTGCTCGGTAAAGGCAAAGGAGTAGCCATGCAGCACCCTTGCGACCAAGGTCAGTGCGCCTAAACTATGCAGCAATTTGCTGGAGGCTTGGCCGCTTTCCAGCAAAGCCATCACAATGAGTATGAAGGGGACGTACTCATTGAAATTGGCATGGCCGCGGATGCGCCTTTCCATGGCTGCATCACCAGCATCGCCAAGATTGATGCCGCGGGTTTGGCGCCGGCGAATGACGCGCATGGTGAGGACCAGGTAAACAAGGCCCAGCAGGCCAGCGTAAAGGGCGGTGATCGCCATAATGTGTTCCTTCGCAGAACTTGAGAACTTGTGGAGGGTAGGCAGCGTGGTCTCAGAGGGTTTGAGTCCACTGCAGCTGCACGTTGAGATCGGTGTTATCGGCAACACCCAGGACGAGGCCCAACCGTTGATTGGGCCGCCAGGGTACATTCACAAAGCCATTCAAGCGGTCACCTTCGGAGGCAAACTCGGCGCCAATACTGCGATTGGCCCAGGGGGTCGCAAAGCCCACAAGCAATCCGGTGTCGCTGATGCCTTCGGCGGCCAGGGGCAGGCTGGTGTAGAAGTCCACCGGAGCGCCGATGGTGGTACCACGCGCCTGGTATCGGGCGCTCACAGCGGCCTGTAAGTCCACCTCATTGTCTCCATCAAAGCGCTGTACTTGAGCGCTGATGTTGCCCCCCAGCCACAAACCAGGGACGTTAGCGACCGGTGCACTGAGCTTCAGACCGGCGCGTGCGGCGAGGAGACTAGCATCGTCATTACCGCGACTGGCTTCACCGGCGCTAAGGCTGCCCATGGGGCTCAGGCTGAAGCTTTGTTCGTCATTGGCCCATTGGCGCCAAGGTCGTTCGGCTTGGATGTTGGCTAGGAGGAGGTCGCTGTCACCACTGCTGGCAACAAGCTCGGCACGCGTAGACGACAGTGCCAGGGGATGATCGAGGCCCGCACCGAGTGTGACCGGCATTTGTTGATCAAATCCTCCCGCAGACGCGATCGCAGTCACGCTGCACAGCACCGCCGCTGCAACGGTGTGGGCGATGAGGCTGGTGGATGCAGACGAGGAATGCAACATTAAGAACGACTCTTGTTGATGGCAATAACTATTGCGAATCATGGGCTTAGATACAGATTCAGAAACTCGAGCCAGGCTGCTTGAGAAATTCCAATTCTTCTGGCGTCGAGGCTCTACCGAGCACCGCATTGCGGTGCGGGTAGCGCCCGAAGCGCGCAATGATATCGCGGTGGCGGCGTTCAAAGTCGGCAGTGTTTTCCAAACCCGCTGTGCCGAAGAGATGCGCAGCAGAATCGTGGATGGCCAATGACTCGCTGTGCATGAAGGGCAGATAGCAAAAGGCGCGCTCGCGCAGGGGCAGTTGTTGATCTTGGTGCAGGCTGACCATTTCCTGGGCTAAGGCCACAGCCATACCGTCAAAGGCAAAGGCCTGGGGTTTGTCCCGGTAAATCTGCCGACTGAACTGGTCCAGCACCACAATCTCCGCTAAGCGACCGCGGCTGCTCCGCCGCCAGGGCCAGGCCATACCGGCAGCCACTTGCGTATGCAGGTCGCCAAATTCCTCACGGATACGCTGATCAAGCTCTGGGTTCACCCGCCACCAGTCACCTTCCTCCAATTCGTGAAACCAAAAGTCGAGAACCCGGTGGGCTTGGGTTGCGCTTTGCATCTCATTAGTGAGCCTGTTAGTCAGGGGCGTCTTCGTCATGGTTATCCTCAAAGCCAAAGGCTAGGTCCATCACGCTGGGCTGCCAGCGATGGGTGGTCATGTTGACGCGTCCATTGCGCACCAGGACTCCCTCCGCCACCAAGCGGTCACGCTGGGTGGCAAAAGCTTGGGAGTCGTCGGCAAAGGCTAAACGTCCATCGCTGAGTAAAACACGATGCCAGGGCAGGGTGTCGCGGTCGGGGTCGGCGCCCAGCGCCCGGCCCACCATGCGGGCACCGCGTGGCACTCCGGCTAAGGCCGCCACCTGGCCGTAGCTGGCAACACAGCCAGCGGGAATTAAGCGGCAGACCTGCTGCATTTTGCGGTAAGAGTTCGGCATGACCCTCGCGTTCACCATTCGCCAGTTACAAGCAGGTCAAAGCCTCGCAGATTCCCCGGTACAAGGTCTTTTGTGCTGTCAGAGATATCGCCAGCTTTTTGCTGCCCAAGTGCCTGTCTAGGGGATATCTAGCCAGGCTTCGTTGTGGTTGATTTGGCCTAAGGTGTCGCGTAAATCTCCCTGGGCAAAGCCCACTTTGTCGCCGCTTTGGGGTACTTGGCGGAAGCGGAAGCTGGCTTGGCCCTGGTCCAGAGCGATGTTGTCCAAGCAGGCTTGCTCGCGCTCACCGTTAGCCCGGACGAGGCTGGCACAAATGCGCTCCCAGTCGCCAGTATCGCGCCAGGGGCGGAAACTACAGCGGTGACAATAGAATTCATCGTCATCATCGCCTTCTGCATAGGTATGGATGTTTTTGCCCGGTCGGGCCCAGGGGATGGGGGATTCGGCCACATCGTTGTAGTCGATGGGCCCAAAACTGCGAAGCGAGGTTTCAATGGTGTCATCTGTGCCTGCGCCACGTTTGAATTCGCTCATCAGACTCACGCCCAAGCGAGCGCTCAGCTGCTGCCCGTTGAGTTGCAACTCATCGATGGGCATATGGGCTGCGTTCAGCACAGCAAAACTATCGCTGACGAGGTTGTAATTACCGGTGCCCTTGTGTTCTCCCTGCACTACAAAACGATAACGCCCAGCTGGCGTGACATAGCTCTGTTGCGGACGGCCTTGCCCTACCTGATGCGCTTCCACCAGTGGAATGTCGCTGGCAAAGGCCTCATAGGTGGCTGTCCACTCCCAGATAAACTGGCCTAAACGCCAAGCGGCGAGGTCATCGGGGTTGGGTACGGACACCGAATCGTCTGGAGCAAAAACTTCGGTGGCCCCTAAGAAATCCAAATGCAGTTGGACTTCACCAGTTTGATCGCCAACCGTGGTCCACACACCGTTGATCAGTCTTTGAACCTCGACAGTGGGCATATCGGTGTAATTAGAACCGCCCACAAAACGCAAACTGGCTGCGGCAAAACGTGGCACATCTTTGGGTTGTTCCACAATTTGCGGGTTGCCCCCATCGTTGGGCAGCGTGGCCTCATAGACGGGTACAACCGCCTGTGCCGCTAAGCCTAAGCCCAGGGCCAAGGCTTCGGCGCGAGCGGACTCCGCCAAGTACAGGGTGTCTAAGGGGCCCGCTGCGGGTCCCGGATGCCCCTTCAAGGAGGCCGCACCACGGGCCAGCCGATTATTCAAAAAATCTGCCCCATGTGGACCTAAGCCGGCCAAGGCTTTGCGGTAATGATCGTGGGAGCGATACTCACGATAGGCCGGCATATATCCCCAATAGTCGTTGGCCATGCCAACCGGAATGACCAGCTCGTAACCAAATTCGGTGAGTTCTTCGTGCGTGAAGTTGCCCCAGATCTCGGTAGGCTCCACCGGCTCGGATTCAGCATGCAACAGGTTTTGCAGATCTTCCCAGCCATTGGCGTCGTTGTGAATTTGGGCTTGCATGCGTCTGAATGCCAAATCGCTCATATGCAAGCGGCTATCGTTGAAACGACTGGGGTGCGGACAACTCCAGCCGTCGCCCTCCGGAATGCAGCCCACCGAGTCGGAGTAATCCACCTCTGTGGGTTTGCGTAGATCTTCGGGATAACCCTGATGCCAGTCCCAGCCGGTATGTAAATCGCCCTCGACTTGGTTCAATCTAGAAATGAGGTTCAGGGCAGGGTCGGTGAACTGCTCACAGGGGCAAAAGGCCAGGGCCGTGTTGCCAACTCTGAAGGCCTGAATGGGCACAGTCGCCTGTTCCTCAACCGCGGTAAGAGCTGTTGCTGAGTATGAGGTGGGTAAGGGAACACCGAGGGCCAATAGCTGATCGGTGAGGGGCCCGGTGAGGTCTCCAGGCGCTACGGGGCTGTTCGCTTCAAAGGCCTCAATCAAAGGCTCAGCTGGTCGTTCGCAGTCGGGAAAGCCAGCGACTGGTACGCCTACATTGCCTCGTTGATAGAGCTGATCGGTATTGCAGTTCGACAAGCCGGGGTAAGGGCGAATGGTGGGCGGTGCAAAACGCTGATGAAAGAAATCCACCGGGATGTCTTGCTGCAAGGGCATGAACTGGGTGGGGTCCCAGGGCTGGCCCGATTCGATACTGGCCAGAGCGGTATGCACACGGTCGGCAAACAGGCGGGCAGCATGGTCGGCGCCGGCCAGGTTCGACTCCTGAAATTCCCGCCGCGATGAACCTGGATGCGCGCGCTGATCTTTATGCGGACCAGAAGTGCCGGTTTCGGATTGGCTCATGATGGTCATGGCGCCGGTTTCGCGATCCAGCACCCGCATGATGGCGTGGGTGAGATCGCCATTCATGATCTCCTCACCCCAGACCCATTCGGGATGCACGCCCAAGGTGATCCAGTTGGCAATGGGCTCACCAGAGGCTGGGTCTTGGAAGGTCATCACATAAGCCTGGCGCGTGGTGTAGTTACGCGGCTGGCCTGCCGGCGTGTTGTCTAAAGGAGAGACTTTGGGGCCGTAGGTGTGGCCGCGTACGTCATTGGCGTAAAAGGCGGTGCCGCCAACCTGTGCCGGGCGCAACTGGGCAACGGCTTGGGTCACAGCCTCGGCCATGCGCTGGGCCATGTACTCGTAAAAGCGCAGGTCATACACATCCTGGAAAATCCAGGTGCCCCAGGACGGTGTGGAATAAAACGGAGAGGTATGGCTGTGGCTCACCGTAATGGCCAGATTGTCGATGGCAATTCCGGTGTCGCCTTGCGCCAGAATTTGTGCGGTGCGCCGACGGAGCAAGTCATTGGGCAAATACAAATCGTTGGCGACAATCGCCACCCGTTTGCCGTTATTGCCCTGCATCACCAGCGCGCGGGTAAAAATCCGTGAGCCCAGAATGTCGGAACCCACCTTGCGGATACTGTGCATGTAGGGGTCAAAGCCCCGTGCGTTATCGATACCCACACCCGTGGCTGCGAACTGGCCAGCGGATGCTCCCAAATGCCAGCTGGCATCGACGCTGGCCACACCTGCTAGAAAGCCATCCTCTGCGCGGCTGGCACCGTCGGCGTGGGGTTGGGATGGTGTAGCGGCGTCCCGGCTGCTCAATCCGTCGCGCCCCCCTTGGCCGCAGGCTAGTAGGGTGCTGCATAGCAAAGCGGTCGCGATTGCGCGCTTGATAACCATTGTTGTCTCCTCGAGCGCATCCCCAAGATGCGTTTTTTATTATGCTAACTGCACGGCTTGTGTCTGCAAGCGTAATTTTCACCACGGCTTTGGCCATGGGGACTCACACTACCTCGCTGGCCTTGGCGCGTACCCTCGGCGTTCAGTCACAGCCTTTGGCGCCTTAGTCGCGCTGATTCAAGGCTGGGCTGTACGGCTCTAGGCCGCGTTACAGCGAGTATTGTCTCCCAGGCCTTGGGTCGCGGACTCATTGGAGGAGATTGACTATGGGCGCAGCCCTGCCACGGCCGGTATTTGAGGCCGAACATGACTTATTTCGCGATTCTGTCCGTAAATTCCTAGAGGCCGAGGCCGTGCCTCATCATGAGGCTTGGGAGGAACGTGGTTATGTGGATCGCGAACTGTGGCGCAAAGCGGGTGAGCAAGGTTTTTTATCGCCCACTATGCCGGAGGAATATGGCGGAGTCGGCGTAGATTTTCGCTACAACGCCATTGTGGTGGAAGAGGTGAGCCGTATTGGTTTATCCGGCATTGGTTGGAGCTTGCATTCGGATATTGCCGTGCCCTATCTGCTGAACTATGGCTCGGAAGACATTAAAGAGCGCTTTATTCCCGGATGTGTCAGCGGAGAAACCATCACCGCTATCGCCATGACCGAACCGGGAACTGGGTCAGACCTGCAAAGCGTGGCGACTACTGCTGTGCGTGATGGAGATGACTACATCCTCAACGGCTCTAAAACCTTCATTACTAATGGTCAGTTAGCCAACCTGATTGTGGTGGTAGCCAAAACCGACCCCAGTGCCGGTGCCAAGGGCACCAGCCTGCTTTTGGTAGAAGAGGGGATGGAGGGCTTCGAACGTGGGCGCAACCTGAAGAAGGTGGGCATGAAAGCCCAGGACACCTCCGAGCTATTCTTCCGCAATTGCCGGGTCCCGGCGAAGAACCTCTTAGGCCAGGAGGGCATGGGCTTCGTGTATTTAATGCAGGAGTTAGCCCAGGAGCGTTTGTCTATTGCTCTGGGCGCTGTTGCAGCTTGCGAGGGTGTGCTTAGCGAGACCATCAAATACGTTCAGGAGCGCAAGGCCTTTGGTAAGCCGATCATGACTTTCCAGAACACCCAGTTCACGCTGGCTCAGTTGGATGCGGAGGTCACCGCAGCCCGGGCCTTTATTGACCGTTGCCTGGAATTGCACCTGGATCACAAACTGGATCAGGTGACGGCGGCTAAAGCCAAGCTCATTGCTACCGAGTTGCAGGGCAAAGTCTGTGACCAATGCGTGCAGCTGCATGGCGGTTATGGCTACATGTGGGAGTACCCCGTAGCGCGAGCCTTCGCCGATGCACGGGTGCAGCGGATTTATGGGGGGACGAATGAAATTATGAAGCTGATCATCGGGAGAGCACTGGTCGCTTAAGGAAGCACCGAGCCAATCGCTGCGCTTGCAATCTGGGGCGCCGGCGGTATTGATGCGGGACGTCCATGTCCCGCACCGCAAGCGGCGGCTGCGCCGTCCCAATCGGCTGTCCTGCCGATTGGTCGAAGTCCTCACGTATTGCCCATACGCTGCGGCTTCTGCGTTCCGGCGGCGCCCCACCTTGCTACGCTCGCGGATTGTCTCGGCGCTTCCTTGCGTTGGCGCGGGGCGAATCGCTGCGCTTGCAATCTGGAGCGCCTGCGGTATTGATGCGGGACGTCTATGTCCCGCACCGCAAGCGGCGGCTGCGCCGTCCCAATCGGCTGTCCTGCCGATTGGTCGAAGTCCTCACGTATTGCCCATACGCTGCGGCTTGTTCGCCGCGTCCATGCGGCTCACCCCTGCGGGGCTACGCGCCGGTTTGATACAGTCAAACCGGTCTGCGTTCCGGCGGCGCTCCACCTTGCTGTGCTCGCGGATTGTCTCGGCGCTCCCTTGCGTTGGCGCGGGGTGAATCGCTGCGCTTGTTACTTAATGTGTGAGGGCTATTAGTCAGGGTCTTCTGTGGCTAGGTGGCCGTGCTTTCGTTGATATTCCTTGCCGCGGCGCACTAAGCCTGGCGCGCTCAGCTGCGCACTGTGTCTGCAGCGCCCTTATCGACGTGCCTCATGCGGGTTGGAATCTAGGCGCTGAACCGGGGAGGCTGTCTGCTGTGTTTTTATGATGTCCTGGGCCTTGGGGAACTCTTTTTGTGTTTGCTGGGTCGGATCGCGCATTCGATGAAGCTCCGTCAAACTTTAGTCAGGGGCTTTTTTGTTGGGCGTCCACGGCTTATTCTTGCCGGCTTGAATGTTGGGATGGAAACCCCGCTACGGGGCTAGAGGAGAAACATGCAGTATTTCGTCACAGGTGCAACAGGATTCATTGGTCGTTTTGTAGTGGCGCGTTTGCTGCAAAAGGATGATGCGGTTGTGCATGTCCTTGTGCGGGAGTCATCCAAACAAAAGTTCGAAGACCTGAAGAAGCGTTTGGGTGCAACAGCCAAGAATTTGAAGCCGGTGTATGGCGATATCACCCAGCCAGGTTTGGTCGACGCCAAAACCCTGAAGTCACTGCAGGGCAAAGTCGATCAGGTGTATCACCTGGCCGCCGTTTACGACCTGAATATGGATGACGCGACCGGCGATAAGGTGAACAACGAAGGCACGCGCAATGTTGTGAACTTCGTCAATGACCTCGGTGGTGAGGTTAGTTTGCAGCATGTGAGTTCTGTAGCAGTCGCTGGCGGTCGCTGGGTAGGGAACTTCAGCGAAGATATGTTTGATGAGGGGCAGGATGTTTCTCACCCTTATTTCCGGACAAAATTTGAGTCGGAAAAAATTGTCCGCGAGGAATGCCGCCAGCCCTGGCGTGTGTATCGTCCTGGAGCTGTGGTGGGCTGCTCGCAGACCGGTGAGATGGACAAAATTGATGGTCCCTATTACTTCTTCAAAACCATCCAAAAGATCACCAATTCTGTTCCCAAGTGGTTACCGCTACTCGGCGTAGAAGGCGGCAAGATTCCTCTCGCCCCGGTCGATTACGTAGCCGATGCGATGGTGGCTATTGCTCATAAAGAAGGCTTGGATGGTCAGGCCTTCCATCTGGTGCAAAAACCACAGGACTCCGTAGGGCAGGTCATGGAGATTCTGTTCAATGCGGCCCATGGCCCAGGCTTCGCAAAACAGTTTGAGCTGCCTCAGCTGCCTTCGCTGGTGCAAAGCGGTCTGCGTGAAACCAGCCGGGCCTTGCCCACTGATTTGGCCTTCAAGCAAATGTCCAAGGCGATCGGGGTGCCCGTATCGGCCTTAGGCTATATCACCAACCGTTCAGCCTTTTGTGATCGGCGTACCCGCGATGCCCTGGCCGGTACTGGCATCAGCTGCCCGCCACTGAGCGAATATGCAGACACCTTATGGGATTATTGGTCTACGGTGATGGACTATCCCCAGCCTGATCGTCGCGCGACCGCGCGCCTATCCGGCAAGGTGGTCATGGTCACTGGGGCCTCTAGCGGAATTGGCTTTGAGTCGGCCCGCAAATTTGCTGCCAACGGCGCCACTGTGTTGCTAGTCGCACGCAGTGCCGACAAATTGCAGGCTACGGTCGATTTGATTCACTCCAAGGGCGGTTCAGCGTTTGCCTACAGCTGTGACCTGAATAACATGGAGGCCATTGATGAGATGGCCGAAAAGGCCCTGGCGGATCACGGCCGGGTCGATATTCTGGTGAATAATGCAGGGCGCTCTATTCGGCGCGCCGTGATGGAGTCCTTGGATCGTTTCCACGATGTTGAGCGCACGCTGCAATTGAACTACCTGGGCGCAGTCCGGCTGATTCATCGGCTGTTGCCGGCTATGGCGGACAACCGTCGCGGGCAGATCATCAACATCTCATCAATTGGCGTGTTATCCAATGCGCCTCGCTTTGCAGCGTACATCGGATCCAAGTCGGCGCTGGATGCCTACTGCCGCTGCCTCGCGGCCGAGGTCAAGCAATACAACATCGATATCAGCACCATTTACATGCCTCTGGTGCGGACGCCGATGATTGCGCCCACCAAGTTGTACAACTATGTGCCGGCATGGTCCGTGGATGCGGCCTCTGACACGGTCATCGATACCGCTATTCATCGCACCAAGCGGGTGAAAACCAGCGTAGGGCGGATGGCCGAGATTAGTTATGCACTCATGCCTAAGGTGAATGACACCATTTTAGGTCGTGCCTTCCAGCTCTTCCCATCATCCTCCGCTGCCAAGGGGCAAGCCGCCCCCGAGCAGAAGGTAACGCGCGAAGGCATGGCCTTGGCTTATTTGCTGCGTGGCTCTCACCTCTAAACGCAGACACGCCGGGCTAGCCGGGCTGTCCTTTGGGTGACAGCCCAGCTTTATCGAAACACCGATGGCGGCAGGGTTCTTGTTGGTGGCGATGCGCGGCTACGCGTCCACCCCAGGACGGTATTTCCAGTTTAGCGTAGTTCGAAGAGTTCGGGTGGTTCTACGTAGACCGCTTCCATGGTGACTTGGGCATTGCCTACGCTGACGCCCAAGAGCTCGAAGAGTGGGTTGAGCAGCACAAGCCCAAGGGCTTCGAGCAGCGGCGTGAGTAGGCCCGTTGCAAGGTTAACCACGGGCTGCAGTAATGGCGCGAGCAAGCCCAGCACTGGAACATTACTGACGAGGTTGGGTAAAAGCTGGCCGAGCAAGGAACCGATGGCGTCTGGTAACACCTGATCCGCATCAGCACTCACACTATCAACGTGGGTGCCGGCAGGCTCCTCAATGAGCGGTACAAAAGGCCCATCGAAGCCCATGGTGGTGGCACCGCTGCTACCCAGGCCAACCACAATAGCGGGGTCTACACGGAGGAGGGGGAGGCCCAACAATTCCAGCAGCGTACTGGGCCCTGCGCTGCCAATGGGGTCGACGCTAGTCCAGTCGAAGTTCCCAATGCCGATTTGCCCCACCTGCGACTGAGCAAACACCTGGGTTTGGGTAAAGGGCTCGGCGGGCGTGGCACAGCGGATACTGGCAAGTTCGGCTTCCGCCGCTCCGGCCTCAACGCCCAAATCGAGGTTGAGATTTAGCAAAGAGAAGCTGCCTATGGGCAGTAAGCGCACCCCAACCTCGACCAAGGCCAGAACCTGGCTACTCCGTGCCAGAGTGAGGGCAGAACCGTCTTCAGCGTAACCGGGCCGACCCAAACCCTCCTGCGGAGGCTGCACGATGCGTAAGCGTAAGTTGACGTTGACGTCTGCGACGCCAGGAATGACGAGGCCCACTAAAGATGGCATGGCCATATCGACGTCGTTGCCTTCATTGGCCAGCATGGATAAGCCCATGATGAGGTCCAAGGCGTTGATGGGTAGTCTGGCAACCTGCTCGGTGTGGTCTGGATCCACCTGAAGATAATCCCGCAGAGTGATGTTTTGGCTAATGCCACTGGCAGCTGTTGCTAAGGTATAGGCAGAGTTTGCTGCGGCTTGATCGGTTGCATCCGCGCTGGCATTGAGGGCATCGCCTAGCAGCTGCAGGGCTCCTGGAAGTTGCAGGTTCAGGTCCAGCAGGCCTTCGACGCTGGCAACGGCCCCGTTAGCCTCAATCAGTTCTAACAGTGTGATTTGAGCGTCGAGCAAGCCGTTGTAGCTGGCGACGGTGAGGTTGACCGCAGAGCCCAGCAAGCCACCCAGCAGTGCATCCAGAATCAGGGACTGGTCGCTGTCTACATCCAGCAAGCCACTACCGACGACAACTCGCCCCACAACGACTTGGGCGGCGCCGGCAGTGACACTCATCCGCTGCGATTCAGGGCTGGAAAAAATGGGCAAGAAGGATTGCGGCATGGGAGCGTCGATGGTTACCGCAACAGCATCTGCTAGCTCTGGCGGTAACTCAGCATCGAGTACCCGTAGGCTGTTCACGGACTGCTGCACGCCGGGAATCACTTCAAAGGTCGCTTGTGCTGCCGCCTCGGCCCCAATGAGGCTATCCGCGAGTAACTGGCCAATGTCTACAGAGTCGGCGGCCGGGCCATCTAAACTGCCAGCTGCACCCGTTGCGCAGCCACTGATGGTACGCACCTGGTTCAAAGCCGCAATCGCAGCCACCTTACGCAACTCGGTTTGGTGCATGTACAAGTTGCCCAAGGTCATCGCGAAACCCACGCTCAGAACCAGGGCGATAACGATGACAGCAAATAAAATGGCTGCAGCGCCGGACTGCTGCCGCTGTGTCACGGGCGTCTGGCGTGGTGCGAAACCTGTGGGCATGGACTGCCCTCCCGGGGCAAACCTGAGTTTGCCGTCAGTGTTCCAACAGGGCTGTCGAGAAAATGTGAAGGCCGCCGTTAAGGCGGCCTTGAACCGTGCTTTCGCTGGCGCGTCAGCACAGGGGCTGGACAATGACTGCCCAGCCCCAGTGTCTTGAAGGCTTTAGGCGGGGAGCATCTGTCGAATCAGGGTTTCGGCTTTGCTTTGATCCATGTAACGCGGTACGGCATAGGTAAAACGCGCTTCAGCCAGAGCCGCCTGAGCAATGGGGGCCACGTCGCTGGGCTGGAGTTGTTCCACGGTGCTGGGAATGCCGAACTTGGAATTGAGTTCGCGAATGCGAGCAATGAAAGCCTGGGCGAGTTGTTGGTCGTCACCGCCTTGGGGGCCGATGCCGCATTCCTTAGCAAGCTTTGCGAGGCGTGGGGCACAGTTGGCCAAGGAATAATCAAGCACATGCGGCATGACGATAGCGTTTGCCAGGCCATGTGGCACGTGGTAACGAGCGCCAAAGTTGTGCGCGATGGCGTGTACATAGCCGACCCCGGCTTGGGTGAAGGCCATGCCCGCTAGGTGCGACGCCCGAGCCATATTCTGGCGGGCCTCTAAGTCGCTGCCTTCATCAAAAGCACGTTCCAAGTTGGCCATGATGAGCTGGGTAGCTTCGATGGCGTTTTCGTCAGTGCGCTGCATGGCATTGCGGGAGATGAATGCTTCCACAGCATGGGTGAGAGCGTCCATGCCTGTGGCGGCGGTAATCGGTGCTGGCAGTCCGGTCATTAAGGCACCGTCGAGAGCAGCGGCGGTGGGCATGAGCTTGAGATCCATGGCTGGCAGCTTGCGCTGCTGCGCTGGGTCGGACACGACCGCAGCAATGGTCACCTCAGAGCCGGTGCCAGCGGTGGTTGGAACCGCGTACAAGGGCAACATGCCACGCCACACTCGGAACAACCCCGTCATTTTGACGATGGGCTTATTGTTCTTGGCGCGGGCGCCGATCATTTTGGCAGCATCGATCGAAGAGCCGCCCCCCACGGCCAGAATGGCATCGCAGTTATGCTGCTGGCACAAGCTGTAGCCGGCTTCAATTTGTTCTACCGTTGGGTCGGGCAGCACGCCGTCATACACCACAAAATTCACGCCAGCTTGTTTGAGCTCGGCTTGCATCTTATCCAGCAGGCCCAGCTTGACCAGCATGGCATCGGTAACGATCAACACGCTGCTATGGCCCTCGGCCGCGATATGCCGGCATAAGGCCAGGGACGACTCCGGGCCTTCAAAGGTGTGTGGCCACTTGAAGGGCAGGATGGCCGTCACGCCTTTAAAAATGACCATATAGATTCGTAAAAATAGGACCTCAATGGCGTGCAGCATCTACATTCTCCTCTGTTCGGCATCCCTAATCCGAGCGCCACTCTACCCCATTTTTGCGGCTGCTGAAGCGTTTTAGGTGGCTATGCAATATGGGCCTACGTTGAAGCACTCGACATTGACCACAATCGCAGCTGCCATCTAGATGCACACAATTTGTGTGGCGCTAGTGGCAGCCTCGTTGATCTGGCCCGAAATGGGATGCATCGATGGCCATGGGGCCCAGTTGCCGCCTAGCTATGAATGAGCGGGGTATTATTCTCGCTCGTCACCAATTTCGTTTAGCTCCAAATGGCCTTCAAAATGAATCCTCAGGCTCTTATGAGCCAAGCTGAGTCGTTGGGCTTGCCCGTTGAGACCGCCCAACAGTTCTATGCCGATAGGCTCCTACCCAAGTTCATTCAGGAGTTCTCCCGCTTCGTGATCCCTTTTGTGCGTCGCAGTGGGGTGAGGGTGGAGACTTTGGAGCGTGGTCGTGTGGTGTGTCGCATGCCGATTAGAGGCAATGTGAACCACATCGGCACCATGTACGCGGGAGCCTTGTTCACCTTGGCCGAGTTTCCCGGCGGGCCCTTATTACTGGCGACTTATGGGATGTCGCGGTATATCCCCATTGTGACGTCCTTAGATATGGACTTCGTGAAGGTGGCCAAAACCGACGTCAGCGTGGAGCTGCGCATGAGCCCGGAAGAGATAGAGCGGGTGCAGACCGAGACGGATCGTGATGGCAAGTCAACCTTTGAGCTGCGTGGTGAGCTCAAGGACAAACATGGCACAGTCGTTGCTCGTAGCCATGCGGTGTATCAAATGCGCCCTAAGCGCCGTTAGTTGGCTGCGATTGACGAAGGCTGAAGTACTCACGGCCTTACCCAGCATGAGAATGAAACCTTCCTGAGGATTCGGTTCTCATGGACATTGCGTGCAGCCTGGTGCTGGCCTAAGGGTGACGCACCATGGCGGTAGCGGCAGAAGTTAGTGTCCTGTCTCCGAAGTTCGTTACATATCAGCGAGTCAGAACGCGGTGTGCCGCTAGGCGCGCTCGCGCAGGAATGGTTGTTCCATTTCAAGCGAGCGCAACACCGCGGAACGCCGCGTTCTGGCTCGCCCGCAGGGAGCCCCTCAAATCGCCCGCTACCGCGTTGCGCTCCTTGGCAAGGGAATAACCATTCCCGGCGGAGCGCGCCTTGTATCGAACGATTTGAGGGGCTCTGATATGC